>JAHDGW010000283.1 GCA_020631635.1 Saprospiraceae bacterium | reverse complement strand
ATGATTTATCCTTTTTAGATTATATGGCATTCAAGTCAGAGTGGAAAACAGAGGCTGTTTTAGTCTTACAAAATGATACCATAGTGTATGAAAAATATAGTAAAGGAGTCGATCAAATGACACCTCTGTTAGGATGGTCGATGACAAAAAGTATAACCAGTACTTTGATAGGCATACTAGTCAAAGAAGGTAAGCTTAATCTTGATGACCGAAATTTTTTTCAGGAGTGGAGTAGGGATCAGAGATCCACAATAACATTGAGGCAGTTATTACAGATGAATTCAGGGCTTTACTGGGATGAAATTTATGATCAGATCTCTACGGCTACCAATATGTTATACAACGCAGATGATATGGTGGAGTACGTCAGTGCTCAGCCTATCCAAAATGGTCCTGGTACATTATGGAAGTATAGCAGTGGCACCTCAAATATGCTAATGGAATTGGCGAGAAGACAATTTTCGACAGATATAGAATTTTATGATTTTGTACATGATTTTTTTGAAAAACTAGGAATGCATTCAGCTTTCATCGAACCAGACGAGTCCGGTAATCTTATTGGCTCCTCCTATGGCTATGCCTCGGCACGTGATTGGGCTAGGTTTGGAAAATTATACTTAGATCAAGGTTTTTCAAATGGTGAGCAGATAATAGATTCTTCTTGGGTAGATTTCTCGAAAACAGCCGTGGATGATAAGAATCCTCAGTATGGAGGTCATTTTTGGCTTAGAGCCAATATGGATAATAGTTATAATTTACCCGATGATTTATATTCGGCCAATGGTTTTCAAGGGCAGTATGTGATTATCATTCCCTCTCATGATTTGATTTTGGTGAGACTTGGTAACAATGATTCGTTCCATGTAGAGCAATTTGTACAAAGTACCATAAATGCACTGAGCAGCTAGAAGATTTGATTAATCTAATTGATAAATCCGTACTTTTCTTCCTTTGATCTTTTGGTTGTTAAGATCCTTGATGATGGCACGAGTTTTATTACTGGCTACGGCAACAAAAGCACAATCTGTTTTAAGTTCGATAACGCCGAGTTCCCCATTTTTTAATCCACCTTTTTTCATAAAAAAACCCGCAATATCACCTTTGGATATTTTATCTCTACGACCTCCAGATACGAATACGGTCTCCCATTTCGGATAATTGACTTTCGCTTTTTCGCTATCAAGTGCTATTGGCTCTAATACTGGCATGTAATCAGGTAAATCTCTTTTTATCCATTTGATAATATAGGCTACCCCATGATCATGCATCCTGGCGGTACGACCATTTCTATGTGTAAACTCAGGAAGCCTTGGTGGTACTTCAAGGTGTATGACATAATCTAGGGCAGGTACATCTATACCTCGGCTGGCTAAATCAGTGGAAAGCAAGATATTACTTGTGCCGTTTCTGAACTTAATCAATCCTCGCTCTCGATCCCGTTGCTCTAGGCCTCCGTAAAAACAAGAATGCTTAAGGCGCATCTGATCTAGAAATTCGCTGACTTCATGGATGGTATCTTTGAAGTTACAGAAAACGATACCACGTCCTGTAGCTTGAGTCTTGAGTAGCAGGGCGAGCGTTTCAAGCTTCGCCTTATCTGGGCTTTCTACGACTTTCAGCTGTAGTCGATCACTTCGCTGATTCAGATAATTAATCGTGATAGGATCTCTAAGCCCAATAAAGTCCGGTACTATTTTTAAGTCAGTCGCTGACGTCAATATCTTTTTATCCAACGCATGCAATTTACCTAAGATTTGACTCATTTCTTTTTCAAAACCAATCTCTAGTGATTTGTCGTACTCATCCAATACAAGTACAGAAACGGAATGAGGGTCTATCGTTTTAGATCGTATATGATCTGCAATTCTACCCGGTGTTCCGACTAATATTGCTGGGCTAGTTTGTAATTCTTCACGGTCTTTACTAGCGGAACGACCACCATAGACCACGTTGATCTTATAGCCACTACCCATCTTACGAGCCACTTGCTCTATTTGGATGGCTAGCTCTCGGGTAGGGGTGATGATCAAGGCTTGTATGTCAGATCTTTTGGGAGATAATTGATCGAGTAAGGGTATCAGAAAAGCTAATGTTTTACCAGAGCCTGTTGGCGAAAGCAAAACGACTTCATCACTTTGACGAATCGTTTTACGAGCCTCTAATTGCATCGCGTTGAGGCGCTGTATTTCAAACTTGGAAAGTATATGGTCTAATTGCTCTTGCGACATGCTCATAAACACAAAGGTAGGGCTTGTTACAAGAGCAGTCGCTTATCAAGAGTATTATTATTTACTGGCAACAGATATGGTAGTTGCATATTGTCTCATATCTTCTGTAGTCAACTGCACAATGTATAAGCCTGATGGCCATGTAAACACGTCTACAGTAGTATTGTCTTGCTCTAAATTACGATTCCATACGTGCTGACCCAATCCATTGATGATAAGCATTTGGCCCTTTATAGCATCAGTATCTTTTGATATATTGATATTGATGAAATCTGAACTAGGATTTGGACTTACCGTAAAGAGATCAGGTGACCAAGTCAGATCAGCAGTACTAGATGTCTGTTCGTTATTGAATCCTAAAGTCGCATCTTTGACCACAAAGTCTCCGGTCCCATTGGGTATTCTGGAGCTTGACATATTGGTAACTTGCTCTTCTGTGTAGCTGGTTTCGTCGATGATACTGCCATCGTCATTTGCCAAAATGATTTCTTCTGCTTCCCTGCTCAATTTAAAATCTGCATGAAGGCCAGGTTGATCTTCATCTTTATCAGCCCATATGATCAAATATCCATTAGGCTCTATGGTGGTGCCGCTTGGGAATTGCCATTTTTCTAAATTGGCAGGATCATCAGAGAGATATGCTTGGCTAAGATCTATTTCAAATTCTGTTACATTGTAGAGCTCTATCCAATCATCTGTTTCTCCAGCTTGATCTACAATAGTGCTTGTAGAGTCATTGGATGCCATAAATTCATTAATGACAATATCTCCAGCTGCAATACTCGAGGAAGTGACTTCACAGACACCTAATTCATCTAAAGAAGCATTGAGATTATCGATTCTGTCTCCTATGTAGCTTGGTAGGCCTAGCTCTCCAATATCCGCTAAAAATGAATCATAAGAATCTAGCGGATGAGGATCATCTTGCAGTGCATCTTGGATGAGTAGTTTATTATCATCCATCATCGTTTGATAACGATCCATCACGAAATGGTCTTTCATCATGCTACAAAATTCGCGGTAGTATTGATCCTTTAATGCTGGTGTCGCTAGTATCCTATTGATCAAAACACCTTGGTTTTCGCTTTGGTCAATCGCAAAATTACCACCGCCACCACTATTGCCTGTGATATCATCATAAAATTGTTGGCAATCTGCTGTCCAACTTCCACAACAGCCTTCACTAAACGTAATGATCTGTGCAAATACCTCAAAGTTAGATCCTGAAAAATCACCACTGGTGATTGCATGACAGTCATAGTGGCTATAGCTTGTATTTACATTTTCGCATCGCTGATCGGAGCAATCTCCTGCTACATCAATCGCAGAGACACAGACTTGATAGTTGCCTGCCAGATCATAAGTATGTGTAGGGTTCTTTTCTGTACTTGTATTTCCATCACCAAAGTCCCATACATAACTAAGTCCAGTATTTGGCCATGAGGCATCTATGAACTGCACCGTGTTACTTCCATCTTGCAGGGTATAATAATTGGCAAATACAAAGCAATCATCACCTCCAAATCCGAGCTGTCCTCCCAGCGCCAAGTTGTAATCCCATGGGATCCAATGTATCTGACCAGTGTTGGTATCTTCATACATGTACCAGTTACGACCATGCTCCATGTAAGAATCCCAATTATTGGTTGCTACATCTACAGCTAAGGTCTTTAGGAATAAGGGTACATTAAAGGCAGATTGTATGTTTTCTTCAAACTCGGTATCTGATGAATTATTGAGCATATCTACAAAATCAATAAATCCACTCCAATCATCTTCTTCTCTATTGGTTTTTAGGCTAAAAATATTATTGTAGTTAAATGTATTTGGACCGTTATATTCAAGCTTGCTCCAAGATAGATTTTTGAATAAGTTACCTTCTGAATTACTGAAGTTATTCTGCAAAAACTCCTTA
>JAHDGW010000005.1:26268-33828 GCA_020631635.1 Saprospiraceae bacterium | reverse complement strand
AACCAGGGACACATGGATTTTCAGTCCATTGCTCTACCAACTGAGCTAAGGTACCATCCGCGTTAAGCGACCGCAAATCTATGCTCTTTTTTGTTTTCACCAAAGTTTCCAACTAGTTTTATATACATATGATTTTTTATAATGAATATCTTGATACTCCTCTAGGTATCTTGAGGCTTACAGCCAGTGACATGGGAGTTCGCTCATTGCAGTTTACAGAAGACAAGAATCAGGAGACCGAATCTAATCAAATTAGTATTTCTGCTAAGGCTCAGTTGCTTGAGTATCTCCGTGGAGAACGTACCAGTTTTGATATAAAACTTGACTGGAGTGGGTATTCTGAGTTTTATCAGAGAGTATGGTCAGCACTTATGGATATTCCATACGGGGCAACTCGTTCTTATTTAGAGCTTTCCCATGCTATTGACAATCCTAAAGCTGTAAGAGCCGTGGGTGGAGCTAATGGCAAAAATCCAATATGCATTATAGTTCCATGTCATAGAGTGATAGGTGCCGATGGAAGCCTTACGGGTTATTCTCAGGGATTGCATATCAAAGAATGGCTATTGCAGCACGAAAATCCTAAGAAATTTGCTCTACAAGGAAGTCTTTTCTAGTTTAACTTGAATGGAGCAATTAGGTCAAACCTAGGGATATCAATCCAAAATACCTCTTGGGTAGATGTATTTAGCATTTTATATTGACCATACATTTGACCTATTGGGGTAGCTATTGGAGACCAAGACTTATAATGATGTTTATCACCCGGATGTAAGATAGGTTGTTCGCCTATGACTCCATCACCCTCTATTACTTTAGTCTGATTACGAGTATTTTTGATCATCCATTTACGACGTAGCAATTGTACGGTATTTGAGCTTTCATTGATGATAGTTACGAAGTAGCTATGAAGGTATTTATCTTGAGAAGGTTTAGAAGCATCTATTTCAAACCTGGTCTCTACTTGTACTTTTATATCGCGAGTGCTTGCTTGGTATATCATATATCAGCTGGGATAGATCCTGTTTTTATAAAAGATTCTACTACGCTCTCTGCCTGTTGAAGGCATTGATCTAGTTTATCATTCAGTAGATGATAGTCAAAATAAGGGGCATACTTCATCTCTCTTTTCATACGTCGAATACGTTTTTTGAGACTGGCCTCATTTTCTGTGTTACGATCCTTTAGTCGTTGTACTAATATTTCAAAAGATGGTGGTTTCACAAAGATGGAAAAGCAATCATCCCCATAAAGTTGCTTTAACTTGCGAGCACCTTTCACATCAATATCGAAAATTACAATGAGACCTGCTTGTGTAATTCTGGTGATTTCAGACTTTAGAGTACCATAATACTGGTCTTCGTAGACTTCCATCCATTCAGCAAATTTTCGTCTACGGCGCAAAGATTTAAACTCCTCTACAGACATAAAATAATAGTCCTTCCCTTCTATTTCATTAGGTCGGCAAGTTCTTGTGGTGGCAGATACTGAAAAAGCGAGTTCGTCATATTTTTTCAATAAATGCCTGACTATAGTGGTCTTCCCTGCTCCCGATGGGGCAGTAAATAATATCATTTTTGCTTTATCCTTCACTAGACTATATTGGCAACTTGTTCTTTTATTTTTTCTAATTCATCTTTCATTTTCACGACTAGCTGTTGTATCGAGGAATCTTGAGCTTTAGCCCCAAGAGTATTGATTTCTCTACCCATCTCTTGAGCTATAAACCCTAGTTTTTTACCCTTTTGAATATCACTGGATTTTAATTGCTCCATAAAAAACTTACAGTGCTGAGTAAGCCTCACTTTCTCTTCATTGATATCTAGCTTTTCAAGGTAAAAGATGATTTCTTGCTCATATCGATTTTGATCGATAGCATCTTTCATTTTTTTCTCTAGCAAGTTTGTTTCGAGCTTGGCCTTGATTCGATCTATACGATTGGACTCATATGGTCCAATGTTGATCAAAAGCTCTTCTATAGTTTTTACATTATTAGTAAAGTCTTCAAACATGGCCTTGCCCTCTTCTGCTCTGAAGTCATTCATGGCAATGGCTGCTTTTTCACAAAGACCGGCCACTAAAGCCCATTCCTCATCTGAGAGACTACCTTCTTGCGCCTTTATTACATTAGGTATACGCAGTATAGAAGCAATCAGCTGTGACTTGTCAGCATTATCTTCTAACAAAGGGCTCAACTCTTTGAGATATTTATTGACCAATGGGATATTGAGGCCATACTCTTCGTCTCCAGCTTCTGAGCTCGCACTAATATTAAGCTCCATTTTGCCCCGAAGTGACTGTGCAGTCACGATTTTTCGAATAGTTACCTCCTTGTCGGCATAGTTGCTGGGTAGTCTCATCCGTACATCGGTAGTCTTACCGTTTAGTGATTTGATCTCTACTGTGATCTTCTTCTCGTTATAATACCCTGAGGCTTGTCCATACCCCGTCATTGACCAGATCATAAAATGAATTTTCATAAAGATAATGATATGTAGTTCCTAGAAAAATAACTAATGCGGTATGTATTCTGCATAAATCATATTTCATTGATTTATAATGAGTTAATTAAGCAGAAAAAACTTAAAGATTGTGGAAAAAAGGAGATTAAATATTTTTGTTGCTCAGATAAATTGCGAAATTTGCGTCTCTTTTGAAAAACCGATAGTATAACTACTTAAAAATCAAGGCATAATGAGGAAAGCTGATCTAGTGGCAACCATATCAGAGAAAACGGGGGTACCCAAAGTTGATGTACTCGTGACCTTAGAAATGTTTTTTAAGGAAGTTAAGGGAGCTCTCAGTGAAGGTGAGAATGTGTATATCCGAGGATTTGGATCTTTTGTAATCAAAAAAAGAGCAAAGAAGATAGGAAGACATATCAAGAAAAACGAGGCTATTGAAATTCCTGAGCACTTTATACCCTCTTTCAAGCCCGCAAAAGTATTTGTGGAGCAGGTAAAAGAAAATGTAACCCAACTTCCAGAATCAGAATCTGCGGTATAATGGGAACTATACGGAGTAAGCAATGGTTACTAATCCTTGGAACAATCAGCTTATTCGCATTGCTTTATTTTGGTTGTGATACTCAAAATAAAAAGCAAAGAGAACTTGAAATGTCAAGAGCTCTCAACCTTGAAGCAACAAGCCCACAGTTTATCCTTAGAGGTGCCAAACAGGACATAGGACTAGCTAGAGCTTCTGAGATAGAAATTTTGGAGCAAAAACTAAGCACGATAGAAGAAGACAGTGCAAAACTAGAGACACTCAAAACCCTTGCTAGCAAGTGGTATGAAAATGGTCAAGGAATTGCAAGTGGAATCTATGCGCAACAAGTAGCTGAGCTAGAAAACACCGAGACTGCCTGGTCCATAGCAGGTACAACGTTTGCTCTGGGATTGAAACAAACAGAGGTTGAAAAAAATCGTCAATTTGCATTTAGTCGGAGTATAAAAGCTTTTGAGAATGCAAAGTCGATCAACCCTGAAAATATTGATCATAGTCTCAATCTTGCTATTGCATACACGGAATATCCGCCTAAGGATAATCCGATGCAAGGTATTTTGATGCTAAGGGAGCTCAATCAAGAATACCCAGAAAGTTCAAAGGTTCTTAATCAATTAGGACGATTGAGTATCAAAACAGGACAGTGGGACAACGCTAAGAAACGATTGCAACAAGCATATGAGCAGGATAAAAATAATCCTACAACCATATGTTTACTTGCTCAAGTATATACTGAACTTAAGGAAGCTACACTTGCTTCTCAGTTTAGTGAAAAATGTAATTTTTTAAATAAGTAAAAGTAAAGCATATGCCTTGCGGAAAAAAGAGAAAAAGACATAAGATCTCGACTCACAAGAGAAAGAAAAGACTACGAAAGAACAGACACAAGAAGAAGAATAAATAAGATAATCTGATGTGAGTATGAGACTCCGTATGTACGGAGTTCTCATATTGTGGTTCGCCATGTATTAGGAATATAAGATCTTATTCGACTAAGACTACTCAACCTAAGGACTAAGAAGAAAAATGTACTAAGTATATTGACATGCTGATTAGCTTCTAGCATGACTTGGTGCCCATGAACACAATTCACTTACTACTTGATTATATATATTTGATCATTATTCCCTATTGTAGTGACACCACGCAGCGTCATTAATAAAGATATGTGTGGAAAAAGAACTGATCATCAATGCAACTCATACTGATGTAGAGATTGCTTTGATGGAAAACCATAAGCTTGTCGAGCTTCATAGGCAAAAGACAAGTAGCACCTTCAGTGTAGGAGACATTTTTTTAGCATCTATTAAAAAGCAAATGCCAAGTCTAAATGCGGCATTCGTTGATATAGGTCATAGAAAAGATGCATTTCTGCACTATACTGATTTGGGTCCTCAGCTAAAATCACTCCTTAAGTTCACTAACGACTCCATGTCTGGAGCACAAAAGTCTCATGACTTAATCAATTTTGAGCTTCAGCCCGATATTGATAAGCATGGTAAGATAGACCAAGTGCTTGATAAGAGACAGATGTTGTTGGTGCAAATACTTAAAGAGCCGATTTCAACTAAAGGGCCAAGACTTACATGTGAGATTACTATACCCGGACGATTTTTGGTGTTGACACCGTTTTCGAGTGCGATAGCTATATCTAAAAAGATAAGTAACTCCGAAGAACGTAAGAGATTACAAGTACTCGTAGAGAGTATCAAACCTAAAAACTTTGGTGTAATCTTACGTACCGCTGCAGAAGGTAAAAAAGTAGCTGACCTCCATGAAGAACTGAGAGGGCTTGAAGAAAAATGGAATAAAATCTATACGGAACTTCAAAAAGCTACCAAACCAGACAAACTGCTCTCTGAGCTTGATAAGACATCCAGTATTCTCCGTGATGTGCTCAATGATACCTTCAATAAGGTGGTTGTTAATGACGCAGGAATGTATAATGGCATCAAGGATTATCTTAAATCTATTGCACCGGACAAAGTCAAGATCGTATCTCAACATAAGTCAAGTCGTCCTATATTTGAATCTTACGGAGTGAGTCGACAGATCAAATCGTCATTTGGAAAGACAAGCACCATGAGTAGTGGGGCATATCTTGTCCTTGAGCATACAGAAGCTATGCACGTCATAGATGTCAATAGTGGTCCTAAGATGCAGAGACGAAACCAAGAGGAAGCATCTCTATCCGTAAATCTAGAATCAGCAAAAGAAATTGCTCGACAACTTAGGTTAAGAGATCTCGGAGGCATCATATTGATAGATTTTATCGATATGCGCAAAGCAGAAAATCGTACGATGCTCTTCAAATCGATGAGGGAGTATATGCGTAATGATCGAGCACAGCATACCATATTGCCACTGAGTAAGTTTGGGCTGATGCAGATTACTCGACAAAGGGTAAAGCCAGAGGTCAAAATCAACACGGCAGAGATATGTCCTAGTTGTATGGGGTCGGGTAAAGTAAACCCTACATTGCTCGTGACCGATGCCATCACCAGAGACTTACAATATATCATAGAATCAAGACCAGATGTAAAAAAGCTAAAGCTACATGCTCATCCATTCGTTATAGCGTATATCAAAGAAGGTTGGCCAAGTCTACGAATGAAATGGTACAAACAATATGGAAAGTGGCTCAAGCTCCAGACCGAAGAAGACTATGCCATACAAGAATTTAAGTTTTATGATCGTCATGCTGATGAAATACGATTCAGCTAGTCATGTGGAATGAGCATTATCCCAATTACCTAGATTCAATAGGGCAAGATCAAAAGATTTTGCTTGCTCCATTGAATTGGGGTTTGGGTCATGCAACACGTTGTATTCCCATTATCCACGATTTATTAGATAGAGGTAATGAGGTAGTTCTTGGCTCTGATGGATTAGCATTGGAGCTTCTACGTCGAGAGTTTCCAGGACTTCAGCATATAGAATTACCATCTTACAATATTGATTATACGGGTGGTTTCACGTTTTCATTTTTGAAGCAACTTCCCAAAGTACTACTAGCTATACGTAAAGAAGGCAAGTATATCGCTAAACTTCAGAGGGAATATAATTTTGATATCATCATATCCGATAATCGATACGGAGCACGGTTGGATCACATACGAAGTATCATATTGATCCACCAGTTACAGATCAAATTTGGAATACCACTCATACAAGAGATCGGTAAAGCGATCAATCGCAGAATGATTAATCGATTTGATGAGTGCTGGATACCAGACTTTCCCGATTATAGGAGTATAGCGGGCGATCTTAGCAAAACCTACGGTATCGAAAATGCAAAATATATTGGGGCATTGAGTCGGCTCTCTATCGATAAGAAAAAGGCAACACAAGATATAGGCATCATTTTATCAGGTCCAGAACCCAATAGGACTGACCTCGAACGAAAGCTACACCAAGAGCTATGTCACAGAGAGTATCGGATATCCATCATACGAGGTACAGCTAGATCTAGCTCAGTATACTGGGGAAAGCATAAAACAATAGATTTAGCAAACTCAAATGAAGTAAAAGAGCTGATCGAAACATCCAAGTTGATCATCACGAGGTCAGGATATACAACGCTGATGGATCTTTATGGTCAAGATATACCGACTATTTTGATACCGACTACGGGACAATCGGAGCAAGAGTATCTGGCTAATATTTGTCAAGCGCCATTTATTGCTTGTAAGGAAAATAAATTGAATCAAATCGATGAGTTAATCCAGCATCAATTGTCTAAGAGCGATTAAACTTCTCCATGGTAAATTTCATACCAATCGTACAAAATGATTTGACGGCTTCACTACTTTTTTTGAGATGAGAAAGTAGCGTATCTAACTCTTGATTATTCCACTTACCAAGTACAAAATCAACCTGCTTCCCAGTATGAAAATCACTCCCTATACCAAAGCGTAATCTAGGATAAGTAGCAGTATTGAGTTGTGCTTGGATGTCTTTCAGTCCATTATGACCACCATCACTTCCTTTGCCTTTGAGTCGTAATGATCCAAAGGGAATATTTTTGTCATCGACTACAACGAGCAGATTATCGGGCATTATTTTTTTCTTTTGCATCCAAAATCGAACTGCTTTTCCAGACCGATTCATATAGGTAGATGGCTTCAACAATACTAAAGTTCTACCCTTATATTTAGCCTCAGCTACATCACCGAGCTGGTCGTTTTTGAAGCTAGCATCGAGCTCTTGTGCCAATAGATCTAGCACTTCAAAACCTACATTGTGACGAGTACCATCATAATCAGGATGCATATTACCTAGTCCAACGATGAGATATTTCATAGGGTCTTCTAGTTCTTCTGTTGATGACAATAGACTTTTTAGCCAATTCCACATACGACAAAGATATCAGCTTTTGTAAGAAGTCGTAGACCATATTACTTATGATAATAGTAAGATGCTTTTTCTAGCTAAATGTTAAAAAACATTAAAGATTTACCAAAAAGATGACTTTATATCATTGATCCTGTCTTAAGGGTACATTGCATTTATTGGTTAGTAGAGATGGCTGCTTGATGAGAGCAGCCTTTTTTA
>JAHDGW010000005.1:1228-26168 GCA_020631635.1 Saprospiraceae bacterium | reverse complement strand
AGACCTTCCGTATCACAATTAGCAGAATATCAGATATATTATGTGAGCCTAGTAGGGGATCAAGTATGGACTCAAGCAGAGGATCAATTGCGTGAGCTGGATCAAATTATAAATGCATCAGAAGAAGATAAACTAGCCCATGCATATGATGAGGGCAAGTGGAGTATCAGAGAGCTTATTGTCCATCTATGTGATGCAGAGCGAATATTTGGATACAGAGCATTGTGTATGTCTAGAGGCGACCAACAAGTCTTACCAGGCTATGATCACAATGCCTATGTAGAGGACAATAATTTTGATCATCTTGATGTCGATACATTATCTGCAGAATGGATTGCAGTGAGAAATGCAACGATCCAAATGTTTAAAAACATGAGTAATGATCAACTCCAAGCTTTGGGAAATATGGGATCATATAGAAATACGGCTTGGGCACTATTTCATGTTATAGTGGGGCATACTGCACATCATATCAAAATACTCAAAGAGCGATACGGGGTATGAAAATATATCCAAGAGATATAAGGAGGTTTTTATCAAAAACAACACCTCTCAAAATATGGAACTGGATACAGCTCTTTAGTTCGTTTTATATGACCAAATGGCTTAAGCGACCTATACAGTGGGGTACTCCCATGACGATCAGTATAGAGCCCACAACGGCATGTAATCTGAGGTGCCCGGAGTGCCCGAGTGGATTGAGGTCTTTCTCAAGAGAGACGGGAAACCTCAAAAGTGATTTTTTCAGAACGATCATTGATCAGTTGAAAGGAAGGCTGAGTTATTTGATATTTTATTTTCAGGGCGAACCATATATCAACCCTCAGTTTTTGGATATGGTCAAGTATGCGCATGAGCGGAAGATATATACCATAACGAGTACTAATGGTCATTTTCTAAATGATGCCAATGCAAAAAAAACAATAGAATCAGGGCTAGATAGAATGATCATATCTGTAGACGGCACCACTCAAGAAGTGTACGAAAATTACCGTAAAGAGGGTAAGTTAGAGTCCGTCTTGCAAGGAGCAAGGAATATGGTTAAGTGGAAAAAAGAACTCAATAGTAATACTCCTCATTTGATATTTCAGTTTTTAGTCGTGGGCCCTAATGAACACCAAATAGATGAAGTCCACAGACTGGCAGAGGAAATCGGTATAGATGAGGTCAAGCTAAAGTCAGCACAGATTTACGATTATCAGAATGGAAGCGAGCTTATACCACAAAATCAAAAATATAGCCGATATAGACAGTTGAAAGATGGGACTTATGCCGTTAAAAACCAACTGCTCAATCATTGTTGGAAATTATGGCATGCATGCGTTATTACTTGGGATGGTATCGTAGTGCCGTGTTGTTTTGATAAAGACGCAAGCCACCGCCTTGGTGATCTCAAACAATGGTCATTCAAAGAGATATGGAAAGGGGATGCGTATCAGAAGTTTAGAGAGTCCCTTCTCAAGGGCCGAGACCAAATCGATATTTGTAAAAATTGTACGGAAGGCTGTAAAGTATGGTTAGAAGAATGATTGTGGACAACTAAAAGTCAACTAAGCTTTGATAATCAGGCATTTATTTTATTTATTTGTGATATAGAGATATCTACTCTTCCGAGCTCAAAAACCGATAATCAAAAACGTTTTGATTAATATTTGTCATTTACCGACAAACCATATGTGTTTGGAATAGTTTTTTCTATATAACTACTACACATAAGCCACGCAATGTTCTTTAAAACAATCATCCAAGGTAGATTAGAATTCGGTACCCAGAAGAGTTATGATAAGGTGCTACGTATGTTTCATTACAGAGCTGAGAATTATCATAAAAGTGAAATGATTTTTGAGGCAGAAGATATCTTTTTTGAGGATGGATTTTGTTTGAATATTCCGCGATACGTTGCACAATCATCCGATAAGCATTTTCGTAACACCGCTCGACTGCTAGAATATTGTGGACAGTTTGCCATTACGGGAGTTGTGAAAGCGTGGTTAATTGACAATGGTAAGGTATTACACTATACCAAGGTGGAGCCTAGTAGTGATAAAATAGCAGTTCAATCTTATCTCAAAGGAAAAAGTCTAGTCAAGATAGAGGGAAAAGAAGATGAGGCAATAGAAGCCCTAAATAGAGCGATCGAAAAATATGATCGACATGGCCAGGCATATGAACGACGTGGTAAAGTCAACTTTATCATGAAAAAGTATCATGATGCAATAAGAGATTATACCAAAAGTATAGGAATAGATGCTGCCAATCCTCATGCTTGGTTTGGTAGAGCTAAGGTGCATTTGGTGGAGGAGCGATTCGAGGAGGCTATTGTAGATTTTGATCAGGCGCTAAAAACGTCCTTTGCATTGCAAGGGCTATACTGGAAGGCAAGACGCCTTAAGGCGAAAGCACATATACGATTAGGACAATGGGAAAAAGCGGCTTTTGATCTAAAACTATTTACCAATAAGGTATTTAAAAAAGGGGATAGCAATATCCAATGGAAACGATCGGCTTGGTTTGATTATGGTATAGTGCTACTTGAGCAAGAAGTTTATGATGAGGCACTGAAAGCCTTTGAAAAAGCACTTGAAATAGAAGAAGGATTCGATAATATTTCAGAAGGTATACGCTTGAGATATAGAGGCATAGCAAAGCAGAAGCTAGGTAAGAGTGGTTACATCAAAGACATCAAAGATGCAGCAGAGCTTGGCGATAAAGAAGCAAAGACCTTGCTGAAGACCTTGTCGTAAATTATAATAATATCTTAACCAATTTTGCTAATCCACAATCGTTATTATCACATGTGGAGAGTTAGTATCATTTCTTGTTTATTGTTTTTTGTGATGTTGCCTAGTTTTTTTGCACAAGGCATATCCATTAAAGAAGCTTCTCAGAAAGATCTCAAAAAATATAAATCTGTAGAAAAACACTTGAGAGCAAAGAAGTATGAGAAAGCGATAAAAGAATATCATAAGCTTACGAAACAAAACCCCAATTGGATAGAGCCATACCTTAAGAGGGGTAGTATATATTTTGAACAAGAAAAATATACTGAGGCAGAAAAAGAGTTTTTATCCGTAAGGACATTAGACTCTAGCTTTGATCCTAAGGTAGATTTTATGATAGGTCTGATACAGACTAAGCTTGGTAAATATGAAGAAGCAAGTGACCATTTGCAGGCATATATTGATCAAAACCCAAAAGACAAGAGAAGGCTAAAAAGAGCCGAAAAATTGCAGCAAAATGCAAAATTTACGGCGTTTGCGCTGAAAAATCCACGACAGTTTGAAATAGACCCACTAGATACTACCATCAATAGTGATGATCTTGAGTATTGCCCCATCATGAGCATAGACCAAAGCAAGCTAATCTTTAGCAGACGGGTAGGTAGCTCTGAGTTTATTATGGTATGCGATATGGATTCTAATAAAGTAGCGTCTAACTGTCATGAGCTGAGAAGTATCAATCTTGATAATTATGAAAAAGGGAGTATCACCATATCACCTGACGGAAAGACCCTTTATTTTGCCTCTAAGTCACGGACAGAATCATTTGGCAGCTATGATTTATTTTATAGTGTATATGATAATGAAGAGTGGTCTAGGCCACATAACCTAGGGCTTAGGATCAATGACCCCACCTGGGACTCTCAACCATCGATGAGTGGTGACGGACAGAAAATATACTTTTCAAGTAAACGTCCGGGTGGTTTTGGTGGCTCTGACATATATATGTCGGAGCGAGGAGAAGACGGACGCTGGAAAGCAGCAGTAAATCTTGGGCCAGAGATCAATAGCGCAGGGCATGACGAGTCTCCATTTATACATCCTGATCACCAGACACTTTACTTTAGATCTAATGGGCACCCCGGTATGGGTAGTTATGACCTTTATCTTTCTAGAAGGTCTGATGATGGTACATGGGGTAAAGCAGAAAACTTAGGTTACCCCGTCAATACCAAAGCGAATGATGGAGCATTATCTATAAGTTTAGATGGTACGAAAGCATACTTTACCAGTGATAGAATGTATGAAAGAGATGATCCGAATAAGAATTTAGATATCCTCAGCTTTGATCTGGATCCAGAGATCAGACCGAATCCATCTACTTTTATACAGATCCAAGTTACTGATCAATACACTGGCAAACCATTGATGACTATGGTCGATGTCATAGATAATATCAATACGGAGCCTCTGATTACTACCAAAACAAATCAAGCCGGCACGGCATTATTCAGCATACCTACTAATCGTAGCTTTGCCATGCATATTTCTAAGGATGGCTATGCGTTTCATAGTACATTTCTGCCAAAGCTTGATATTCATGATGCATTGAAACCCTATATATTAGAAATAGAACTTCAAAGAATTCTTTTCGAAGAGAATTCACCCGAGATCGACTCTGCACCGAAGCCGATCGTTCTGGAAAATATATTCTTTGAGACAGGATCTGCACATTTACTTACAGAGTCATCAGTAGAAATCAATAAACTCTATGAGATGTTGGTAGATCAACCATCAATCCAGATCCTCATTACAGGTCATACCGATAATGTAGGTAGTGAGCAAGACAACCTTAAATTATCCAATGACCGTGCAAGCGCAGTAATACAAGCTTTAATGCAGAAAGGAATAAGTAAAAACCGATTACTTGCAGACGGAAAAGGAGAAAGCGAACCCATCGCAGATAACAAAACAGCGGAGGGAAGAACAAAAAATCGAAGAACCACTTTTCAGATTATTAGAAAGAACTAATTCCCTGATTACCTTTGCAGTCTTGATTATTTCATAAAGTATTTATCACATTTAATTATATGGCTCGTAAACGTAAGCGAAAAGTAGTTGAAGGTATACAGGTGAGGGCGATAGCCGATCGTGGAAAAGCCATCGGAAAAGATGCTGAAGGCAAAGTCTACTTCGTAGATGGAGCAGTACCGGGAGACGAGGTAAGTATGTTGGTTTTGAAAAAAAAGAAGTCATTTTTTGTAGGTAAAGTACAAGAGATCACGAAGCACTCAGAGGATAGGGTAGAGCCTAAGTGTCAGCATTTTGGAGTATGTGGAGGGTGTAAGTGGCAGCACTATGATTATCAAAAACAGCTAGAGCAAAAATCTCAAATCGTCAAAGACGCTATGCGCAGGATCGGTAAGATTGATGAATCCGTTGTAAAACCCATCATCGGAGCCGAAGAAAATTACTATTACAGAAATAAGATCGAGTATAGTTTTTCATCCAAAAGATGGTTAACAGAAGAGGAGATACAATCAGATGTAGTATTTGATAATCACCCTGCACTAGGTTTTCATAGACCAGGGGCATTTGATAAAATAGTAGATGTATATGAGTGCCACTTACAAGATCAAACGAGTGATCGTATCCGTAATTTTATAAGAAACTATGCGCTCGAGCACCAGTTATCGTACTTCAATATCAAAGAGAATAAAGGACTACTCAGAAACATTATTCTCAGAAATACGGTAGATGGAAAATGGATGATCACCTTGTGTTTTGGTGCTCGGGATGACGAGCAGATTCAAAAACTATGTGATGCATTACTAGATCAGTTTTCAGAAATAGAGACGCTATACTATGTGGTTAATCTCAAAAAAAATGATACTATACTAGACCAAAAAATGGAGCTTGTCCATGGTCCTGGGTACTTAATAGAATCACTAGGAGATGTTCAATATAAGATTGGTCCAAAATCATTTTTTCAGACCAATACAAAGCAGGCATATCGGCTGTATAGCGAGGCTGTAAATCTTGCTCAACTTAAACCTACAGATAAGGTATTTGACCTCTATTGCGGTATCGGGTCTATAGGCTTGTTTGTAGCAAAATCATGTGCATCAGTTGTCGGTATCGAGTTGGTAAAAGAAGCCATAGAGGATGCTAAAGAGAATGTTGCTCTAAATAAAACAGAAAACTGTGAATTTTACGCAGGTGATGTCAAGGATATTATGAATGAAGCGTTCATCAATCAATACGGTACTCCTGATGTGATCATCACCGATCCTCCACGTGCAGGGATGCATAAGGATGTAGTACAGAGTTTACTGGATATCGCATGCCCCAAGCTGGTATATATCAGCTGCAATCCTGCAACCCAAGCAAGAGATTTGGAGTTATTGAAAGAAAAATATGAGGTTACTGTTTGCCAACCCGTAGATATGTTTCCCCATACTAGTCATATAGAAAACATCGCGGTACTAGAGATAAAGTCATGAGTAAATTAGAGTTATTCTTACAGTTAGAAGAGGAGATCAAACCCTACAAAAAAGTAATGTCTGATGCCTCAGATATTATTATTGCCAAAGAAGTAAGTGATTATCCCATATTCGTGATGCATCAGCAGCAGGTGGAGATTGGCATACCTATAGCGGAGTTAGGAAAACATAAAGGCAGCTGGTCAGTACATGCATCATCACTAGAGGAGTTTGTATCTAAGCAGATCATACATCAAGACAAGATTGAGGAGTTTAAAAAGACTTATAAAAAAGCCGAGGAGCACTTGTGTATCTTTGTATTGAGTGAGTTAGGTACTCAATTTATCTATGTAGCTAGATAATATGGATTTCTCTTTTGGACGACATCAGCTTAAGCTGCTTGTGGAAAAAGCGCTTTATGAACCTTCCACAAAATCACTTTATATAGCAGATTTGCATTTCGGTAAAGCCATGCACTTTCGTAAATCTGGTATGGCTGTACCTCCAGATATCGCTAAAGCTAATTGGGAGCGATTTAGTTATTTGTTATTAAATTATGAAGTAGAAAAAGTCTATCTACTAGGTGATTTATTTCATAGCGATATCAATACGGAGTGGATTGAGTTTAAAAATATCATACAGGAGTTTGATCACATAGAGTTTCATTTGGTCAAGGGTAACCACGACGTATTTGACATGGACTACTATCAAAATATAGGAGTAGTTATCCACCTAAAAGACCTAGTACTAGGCAATCTCTTAATGACTCATGAGCCCCTAGATGTTAAGGGTATTCCAGAAGATAAACTCAATCTATGTGGCCATATCCATCCCGGGGTAATGTTACGCGGTAGGGGTAGGCAATCATTAAAGCTTCCTTGCTTTTACATAGAACCCAATCAGATGATATTGCCTGCTTTTGGAGAGTTTACAGGATTATATACGATGCAAAAAAAAGAGAATAGTAGATTAATCGCGGTTGCGGGGATAGATCTTATTGAGTTTTGATAGTAGAGAGAGGAACTATTCAAGTATTGATATCATTAATAATTACCGTATGTTTACGCAAATCTTATAGGTGTCTAAAGTAAAAACCAGAAACGAACGAATATTTGAGGACGAGTTTTTTCCTCATATCCATGCGCTAAAAACATTTGCATATCACCTTTGCTATAATGATAGTGATGCAGAAGATCTCGTGCAGGAGACTTATATGAAAGCACATCGATTCATAGATAAGTACCTTGAGGGAACTAATGCGAAAGCATGGCTGTTCAAAATATTGAAAAACGCTTACATCAACGAATATCGGAAGAAAAGTAAGCGGCCACATAAAGTAGATCTTGAAGATGTAGTGGCATTTCATGATAGTGACCAGAGCAAAGGTGCCGGCTTTCATGATCTTAGAGAAGAGCTTTTTCAGGATATGATGGGTGATGAAGTGACGATTGCAATCAATGCATTGCCCGTAGACTTCAGGACTGTGATTTTGCTATGTGATATAGAGGGATTTACTTATGAAGAAATCTCTAAAATCATAGATGTACCTATTGGTACAGTCAGATCAAGGCTTTTCAGAGCAAGAAATATGCTCAAGGAAAAGCTCAAAGGCTATGCGGAGAAACTAGGTTACGCTGATGTAAGAGGTAAGAAAAATAAAACAGGAGCTGATATCTTTGAAGAAGAGTAGAATTTTTATAATTTTATATGGTAAGTAATTATTATCCAAGAACATATATTTGATTTATTACTAATATGTAAATTTTTATTTTGATATCGGGGTGATCGTCAAAATGATTAATCATGAGCACAAAGGATAACTTTAAGCAAATCAGACAGCGCATTAACATGTATTTTGATAATGAGCTTAGTCAAGAAGATAAGAGTCAATTACTTCACCAAGTAGATGAAGACCCTCGTTGTCAAAAGATTTTTCATAAGGAAAAAAACTTTAGAGACTTTATCAAAAGCAATGTCAAGCAATCGACCGTATCGCCTGATCTCATCCAAAATATAAGAGATCGTATAAGAGTGGTATAAGCCGTCCGACGTTATAATTTCCATGATCATTCTTGATGGCATTTCAGATTTATTATGCCGTTGGTTGTCTTATGATTCAAAGCTGATCATCGATCAGTCCTAAATACTAATCCGTATTAATTGGTGTCGTCACCAAAAATCATGAGATTTGCGGGCTACAAATATCCATAGATCATGATTGACAAGTTGGAAGCCATCCGAGACAGGTACTACTACTTAGAAGAAAAACTTTCTGATCCAGAAACGGTCAAGGATATGAAGGTTTTCAAGAAAACCAATAAAGAGTACAGTGATCTTAAAGATATCATTGAAGTATACAAAAAGTATAAATCTGTCTTGGGTAATATAGAGACTGCCAGAGAAATGCAAAAGGATGAAGATCCTGAGATGAAAGAGATGGCTAAAATGGAATTAGACGAGCTCTTACCAAAGCAAGCTCATCTAGAAGAAGAGATCAGGGTATTATTGATACCAAAAGACCCCGAAGACTCTAAGGATGTAGTATTTGAAATTAGATCAGGAGCAGGAGGTGACGAGGCGAGTATCTTTGCCGGAGATTTATATAAAATGTATACCAAATACTTTGAAACAAAGGGCTTTAAAGTTGAGCTTCTAGATATCAATGAAGGTACCGTAGGTGGATACAATAAGATCGTGATGGAAGTCTACGGTAATGATGTATATGGTAAGCTCAAGTTTGAGTCAGGTGCCCATAGAGTACAGCGAGTGCCTAAAACAGAATCTCAAGGAAGAGTACATACCTCTGCAGCTACAGTCGTAGTGATGCCTAAGTTTGAAATAGAAGATATCAATATCAAAAAAGATGACTTGCGTACCGATACATTCCGTGCCAGCGGTGCGGGAGGGCAACACGTCAATAAGACGGAGTCTGGTGTACGATTTACCCATCTACCTACAGGGATAGCTGCTGAAAGTACAGACTCAAGATCTCAGCATAAAAACAGGGAGATTGCCATGCAGCGATTGTATGTAAGAATACAAGAAGCCCAGCGAGACAAAGTATACAATGAGCAAAAGACTAAGCGTAAAAGTTTGGTAGGATCTGGAGATAGATCAGATAAGATACGAACATATAATTATCCTCAAAATAGAGTTACCGATCATAGAATCAATCTTACACTCTACAGCCTTGATAAAATTGTACAAGGAGACATTGAAGAAATCATAGAAGCATTACAAGTAGCAGAAAATGCTGAAAAAATGAAAGACGGTCAATAGCCATACTTGGTAGCCAGCACTATTTATAGCATTTTATTATATAAATGGTATGTCTTATCTATTGCCAAAAAGGAGGAATCTCAGTAGTACTGCCTGCAATCACTCTACAATCATCGTTAAGAACTTGTATCACTTGTGGCTCTTCTAATAGATCGGGAGTTACATAGATACTATCATAAGCGACATCACTGGCATAGAAATACCCAATGACCTCCTCGTCAGGATTATCGAGATTGATCATATTTCCTCTTATAGTGGCCGGTGGTGGATCGAAAATATCCCCCTCTATGCTGAGCTGATTTTGTAGAATATCAAAAAACTGATAAGCTTCTTTAGTAAGGCTATGCTGCTCCACTATTGCAAGATAGCGATCAGCTATTTTTCTGCCATCATCTTCTATAAAAGCAATTGTCTCTACATTTTTATTTCCATTGGTGAGATTGTCTTTAAATATTCTGAGGTCATTCGATTGCTCATATACAAAGCAGGTTTCGCAGCAGTCTTTAGGATCAGGGAATGGATTTCCAAAAAAGTCTCTACCTACGTGAAGGTCAGGCCTTGTATTGAGTTTATAAACACCACGAGCTTTCCAAAGGTAGAAATTGGCTTCATCGCCTGGGTCTTGCCACTCGGCAAATATTTCTAATCCACTGTCAAAGGTGACATCACTAGTAGACGGTAGTCTTTTCCAGATCACCCGAAGTGTCTCTATCTCAGGGACAGAAACTATAGATTCTGGTAGAGATACATATCGCTCACCATTGCTTAACGTGACAAATAACGTATATCGTTTTCCGACTTCAGCTTTAAAAGTATCAGGTGTAAAATATGATCCGTCTCTCAATTCATCTAAAAACACTTGATTGCCTTGCTCATCACGAATATATACAACAGCATTGATTTCTTTTCTGATCGCATCATCTAGGATAGACCCATATTTTGCACTTTTAGATAAAAGAATTTCATGAGGACCGAAGTCGGTATTAATTGATCCTTCTACGACAAGTAAGTTTCTACCCGTTTCAGTATCTATATCTAGTTCATCGATGCATGATGTTATCCAAAATGCGGAGACTATAAATAGCAGTATTGCTAAAAGTCGAGGTGTATGATTTATGTATATCATGAGTGTTACCTTCTATTTTTTTAAAAATCAAAATTGTAACTCAAAGATGGGAATGGAATACCCAACACGGACAACCTAAATGCTTGCGGGGGAGCACCAGGAATATCATCGAAAAACACTGAAAATGCATTTTTGCGACCATATAAATTGTAGACAGAAAGTACAAAATCACCCTGTAGCCAAGTAGGTGCTTCATCGAAACCAAAAGTTAGACTCAGATCTAGTCGGTGGTAATCAGGCACTCTAAAACCATTACGTGTATCATAGAAGGCTATGTTAGATCCGTTCAGGTAGTTAAATTTTGCTTCTGGATATGTCACAGGTCTACCAGTACTATACGTAAATATACCTGACAGCTTTGTGCGATCTCCCAACTTATAGTCTGCGACAAAAGAAATATTGTGAGGCTTATCAAAGTTGGCAGGATACCATGCACCATCATTGATGATTTCATTAGGAAATGATCCTACCACTTGTCGTTCACTACGGCTATAAGTATAACTGATCCAACCGGTCAAATCCCCTGTTTTTTTCTCTAAATATAGTTCGAGTCCATATGCTCTTCCTGTACCATTGAGCAATTGGGATTCTATATTTTCATTCAAGAGTAGGGTGGCGCCATCTTTATAATCTAAAATATTATTTAAGTCTTTATAGAATACTTCTACAGAGGCTTCAAGTTTATTATTGAAGAAGTTTTTGAAAATACCACCAGAATATTGTGAGACCTCTTGTGGTTTGAGATAGGTATCTGAAAGTTTCCATACATCAGTAGGAGCTATAGTAGAAGTGTTGGATATCAAATGAATGTATTGAAACATCTTATTATACCCCAACTTGATCGACGCCGATTCTCCGAGGGATAATCTTAAAGAAGCTCTAGGTTCAAATCCATTATAACTTTGTATTACCTCACCATCACCAAAGGATTGAAACTCTAAGATATTTTCTTCACTACGGGGTAATAAGGGGTCATATATAGGGACTTGGTTAGCCCCTAAAAAGCTAAAATCACTATACCTTGCTCCGTATGAGATCCCGAGAAATG
The DNA here is from genome assembly GCA_020631635.1 of Saprospiraceae bacterium. Classification (GTDB taxonomy): domain Bacteria; phylum Bacteroidota; class Bacteroidia; order Chitinophagales; family Saprospiraceae; genus JAHDGW01. The sequence goes on along the minus strand of JAHDGW010000005.1, from coordinate 14,513 downwards.
AACCGATCTCAAAATTATGTTGAAAATAAATACCAGACTCTTGAGCCTGCTCCTGCGGCACGGCGAAAGTTTCAATGGCGGAATCATCATTTCGAGGAGTAAGGCTTCCTGGGCTTATTTCTAAAAACTTAGTCTGTGCACCTATACTGATATCATGACCATCGTTTATAAAGTATTTGGTATCAAAATTGAGCCCACGATCTTTTATTTTAGATGCTAAAGTAAAATTGGTAAAAGGCGAATCATCAAATATATTGTAGGAGTATTGGGCATCTACTGCGGTGAGATCCATCTTTAAGTTGTCACCAAATGATTTGACAAAACTCAAGGTCTGATTTTGATTACTCCAGTTGAAACTGGTATCACTAGCTAGTTGGAAATTATCATTACTCCTATAAAACGCATATCTAACACCAAAGTCATCTGATATATCATAATCTACAATGGCATTCATATCATAGAAGTCAGCACTACTATTACTTACATTAGCATCATTGACCGCATTGAGTATCCAGTTGCTATAGGATGCTCTACCTGCGACCATGACGGTCAGCTTATCTGTCAATACGGGGCCACCCGCACTTAACTTTGCAGATACCAGACCAAGAGAACCTTTTCCTTCCCATTTATCTTGATTTCCACGTTTGTACCTGAGATCAATAATAGAAGATGCACGACCACCATAATTTGCGGGTATACCTCCTTTATATATACTGATGTCTTGTATGAGATCCGTATTGAAAGCCGAAAAGAATCCGAATAGGTGTGATGGATTATATAATGGTGCTCCGCCGAGCAGTATGAGGTTTTGATCCGCATTACTACCTCTTACATTGAATCCTGCAGATGCTTCACCCACAGTACTTACACCAGGCAATAAGGTTATACTTTTTAGGATATCCGCTTCTCCCACAAAGGGAGGTAATGCTTCGATGGTAGCAATACTTACGACTTGTTTGCCGATTTCGGTATTCCTTACATTTTGATCAGCCGCTTCGGAGTTAATAACGACTTCTTTAAGTGTTTCTGAGGTTGTGTTTAACAATGTTTTATATGAGCCAGTACCCTGTACAATGATATCTAGTATCTGAGTTTCATAACCCAAGTAACTTATCTCTACTTTGTATCTCTGATTGTCGAGCATGAGCTTGACTCTTCCCCGAGTATCAGTTACATCGGCAATATCCGTATCTATAACGATGACACTAGCACCGATTAGCCTATCTGTTTCGTCAGAAACCTCAATGGTGACTTGATGCGGCCCCTTAGAATTTCCCTCTCCTATCTTGATTTGGGCAGATAGGTGTATCGTATAGAAGGATAGTAATAGTATATATAGTAGCTTACAATTCATGATTTCGATTTTTTATATACTAAAATGCTTCTGGATCAAAAGACCAATATAACCGTTCTTGTCCTTCTGGGAAATTGACCTGCATGACAAAAATTTGATCACCACTTACCCAAGAGCCCAATGTGGAAAATGGGTTGAATTGAGGTATACTAGTTTTCTTTTTCCACCGATCTTCCATGATATCATATTCAAACACCTTACGACTGATGTCTTGTAGCCCGACGTAGACAGACCCATTGAGAATCTCTATCAGACCATCTTCTTTGACTTCTTCAGGATATGACTGTCTATTACTCCAACTATCGCTTACGGCGTCATGACAAGTAAATAGTCCATTGGGAAGAATGAAACAGTTTTCTCCATCTAGCCGGATAGCCGGATATTCGTTTCTTGGACTTATAGGAGACTGTCCTAGGGCTTGCCAAAAGTTATTAGCGATGTTATAGCGATATATAGTAGTATTTTCTTCTCGGTTTTCATCTTCTCCTCCATACAGATATACATACTCATCATCACTCAAAGCCACAGCTTGATACAAAAACTTAGGAGCAGAGGCTAGGGCTTGTATACCATTTTGATCTATGCTGTAAAAGGCATTAGTCGTGATAAGATTTTCATCAGAGTTTCTGACTAAAAACTCACTACCGCCACCAAAAAAACCATCAGTATAAAATGCCCCCTCTACGCCAGTGCCAGAAAAATTTAGCTCGGTTCTCTCTAGTGTAGATTTATCGATTTGGTATATACGTGGTGATGGATCTTGAAACTCTGATGTATTACCTAGACCATAATAAAAGTAAGAGTTATCCTCTGAGTAAAAGTGATTGTTATTTTTCAGGTTATCATCAGAGGTGCCTTGCTCAGTCCATTCTCCGATAATGTATTCAAACATATCACTCAAGGCTAAAGTATCATCTTGTGATACAACGCGTATGGTAGCGGTAGAGCTTGTGCCTATTGCTGGCACTTTAACGCTAATGACTGATTCTGCCTCAATATTATCTGGAGATAGTTCTTGATCATTCCATAGCACCTTACTGTCATTTGTAAAATTTAGCCCTGTTATAGTAATAGTGGTATTTTGTGTTCCTTCTTTGGGCTCAAAGTCAAATGCAATAGGAGCAAGTGTATTAAACTCTAGGACATTACCTACGATTTGTTCGCCATTTCGTACGAGATAGGCTCTACAATAATAATTACTCTTTATATCTAACATACTCACTTCACCCACAAATCTTCCAGGGAAAGACTTCTCTCCTAGAGATATTGTAATAGGACTATTAAAATCTACTGACTGTGATATTTCAAATCCATGATCTTCTATGCTTAACTCCCCTGTGGAAAGGAGCCTACCTGTAATAATGGCATTTTCACCACTTGTGAAGACAATATCTTCTGTAAAAACAGATATAGTAGTATTGGGATCTGTACTGCCACAGCCATACAAAGCAAATAGAAACACTACGAATAAAAATAAAGGTCTCATAGTCTTATTTTGATTTCAACCCCTCAAACTTACAACACTATATTATATCTCTATGGGTTTGAGCTTCATTGTTTAGTATCGTATATGAATCATACATTTATTTTTGTCGTAGAGAATTACGAAGACAAAATATTTTATTGTTCAAGGAGTACTAACCTTGATTTGATGTTAGTGTTTTTTTACGAAACTGTTCATCATGAATACTGAGGTGATGAGTAATATATAAGATACGATGTCCAAGTTTACTGAAGTCCAGCTCATCTTCAGATTGTAAAACCATCATTTGGTCTATCTGACTACTCATGCCAGATGCTTCCGTAAGGCCAGCATAGTAATTGTGAATGAAAGGATATTCGTTTTTTTGTTCCGCTAGGTAATCTATAAACGGACCATCAAGGTTTAAGCAATAATAATTTACTCTTGTATCATTCTGTAATTGATAAGCACAGTCAAAATTCCATAAATTATATAGAATACCCTCAGGTACTATCTGATCAATTCCGCTTGGTATATTAAAAGGAAAGCTAATGTTCCTAGGAATTTTTTGAAGAAAATCACTCTTAATCTGATGACTATGCATAGTAAAACATTCCTCAACAGGCTTTTGGTCACATTCAGTTACGAAAAATGAGTCGGCAAACTCCTGTAGTGCAGTGAGTTCATGATCAGAAAAATATTTCTCAAGACTTTTATCTACACGATCAGACACTTCTTTTTTCTTTTTTTCAGAAGAGCAAGAAGAAATCAAAAGTAGAACTATAAATGCCCCAAAGGGTATGATGTAAGAGCGCATGGCAATGTATTTTTTAATATGGTTACAATAGTAAGAATAAAAATAAAAGAAAAAAAAGCTCAAAACACATTAGAATTAAACATAATATGTATATTTGCCTTATCCTTCACAGTAAAATGACTTAGTACATTCGTATTAGGTAATCCCATATTAGTGATGTTCTCCTGAACTAGGTTCAGATTATTTTTTATTTGTCTCTAAGGAAAACAAAGAAATGAGAACTACACTAATTGCACTCTTCAGTGCCATTCTATTTATGACGACTGTCCAAATTTATGGTCAATGTACGTTAAATCCTCCTACTACTTCTAGTATTTCATGTCAGCAAGGATCGAGTCCAAGCACTGATGATGATGCTATTTCATTATTACTGAATTTATCAGGTACTAATATAAGTACCAATGGATATTATCTATCAGTAGATAATGGAGCAACTATAACACCTCAGGAGGGAACTTATAACACGGACATTGTGGTAGATCTGGGACCCGGATCTGCAGGTAGCGGTAATACCTACACGATTACCCTAACTGATAAGTCTGACCCCAACTGTACACAGACCGCAACTATTGCAGACCCTGGCTCTTGTAGCCCAGGCTGTCCAGCTGATGTCTTTGCAGTCTGTTTAGACGGCAGTAATAGCCTTACCTTAACGGCTGACTCAGGTCTGACAGGTGTCGAATGGTTCAATAGTGCTGGTTCACCTGTAGGTACGGGTGTAACACTTACTGTAGACGTCAATACACTGGGCCTTGCAGACGGCTCAGAATCATTTTACTATACTGCAGTAGATGGAAATGCTTGTTCTATTGAACTTTGCTGCCCAGTAATGGTAGAAACAGAGTTGTGTGGACCATTTGATTTAGCTCTTCAAAAAGTAATAAATACAACAGCAACTCCTGGCCCATTTGCCCCTGGCGATAACGTAACGTTTACTGTTACGGTATATAACCAGGGTATGCTGGATGCATATAATGTTGAGATTTCAGATTATACCCCAGTAGGATTAGTACTTAATGATGCTGATTGGACAGAAGTTACGGCAAGTACATCGGCCTCAGAAGAGCTAGCTACCTTAGATAATGATATAGACTTTATAGGTGTTTTTTCTCATCAAGTTCATTTGGCTATCTCAATTTGAGATGGCTTTTTTAATTAAAGACTTCTAGCTTAATGAAGGACAATAGATTTTTATCGAATAATGATGCTATAACTACCAAAACATCATAAACATGTTTTCAAAGCACTTGCTATAATCGACAATAGGTTTTCTTTTTTAATTAGAAATCAGTACCAATACTAAAGTACAATTTAGGATCTGTTACCTGCTTAGTTTCCAAGCCATAAGCCCAGTCTAATCGGATATAGTATCCAAATAAAGCAGTCCGCATACCAGCACCGTAACCCATGATGATGGGGTCACGGAAGTACTCTACATTGACGGTAATGATAGGTGGCGACTCGAGCGTAAGCGTATTAAGTGGGTTATCATCTGACCATGGAGAGAACCCTACCCATGCAGTACCCACATCATAAAACCCAATCAACTGGAAGTTTCTTAGAATAGAGGATTTGACACGTCTCTTGCTTAGTAGCTTAAAGATCGGCATCCTCAGTTCTGCATTTGCTAAGGCATAGCTACCACCATTACGTACGTTGACATTAAACCCTCTCAGCGCTGGTGCCAAAGCCTTGTATGAGAAAGACTCATCTTGAGGAATTGGTATAGTTTCATCAAACTGCGAAAACAACCAATTTTCTGTACCACCCAGATAGTACAACATTTTTTCTGATCCAAATGAGGTAGATCCGGCAGCTCTAAGAGCTAAGACGGCATTTTTCCAAATAGGAATATAGTGTCTCGCATCGAATCCGATAATGGTCGTAAATCCGTCGCTCAAAGAAAAATCAAATCCATCTACTACATTTAAATCAAAACGATTGATCGCCTCTGAGTAGATTTTATATCGTGTACCATTTTTGATATTGAGATCTACATCGATAGTATTATCAAAGACATATTCGGCTCTAAGGCTTACACGTTTTTCGTTTTCAAAAGGCTGCTCAAGTGTAGTGGTGTTAACAGCATTTTCATATAATCGATCAAAGCGTAAGCTCGTCGTTAATCGTAAGCTTTTATATATATTGAATGGATATCGATATTGTGCAAGTCCAAGTAATGATGTTCTTTTGGTCCGCCTATTTGAGATATCATCTCTAAATTCGATATTAGATTTACGATATAGCGCATACTTTTTATCAATAAGCTTTTTACGATCTTCAAAAACAAGAAAATACTCAGAACCATCAAAAGTTGTAGGTATACGTACACCTCCTTCAAAACTATAATCCTCAAATATATCGAGCACATTAGCTTTTAGTAGTATACCAAGGGGTTGATTAGTCAATGACGGATCTTCTCCTACAAAACTTTCTAGTCCTTCAAATAGGACTTCATTATCCATACGGGTAGTGAAGTTATCTAGCCTAAACTTTTTTCGGCTTGCTACGATTTTTGCTGGATTGAATTTTAGGATATCGAGCGCATCTACTTCTATGACCTGATTTTTACTGTCGGGATCAAAGCTAATATTACGGTCAGGGTAGATATCTTCTATTTGATCGGGATCACCATAGGGGCTTTGGAATAGGTACCCATCTTTCATCTCAGGATACTCCTTTATCGGTGTTTGGTCTTTGAGCAGAAGTAGATTGAGACCTACATTTTCGACGTCAGTGCCTATACTATTTTGATAAAATTGTGTAGGAAATGTGGCAATGGTACTACCAAGATCAGGATACTCCTCATAGATCTGATAAGCACCGTTGCGGTAGTCCATGTATAGATACTGATCAGAGGTGGGGGATGCAGTATGTAAAATTATATTTCTACTCTTATTGGAGTTTGCATATCCATTGCTATCATCATCGAGTTCTTTGATATATCGATTAGCGATCCCAGTAGCATTACGGATAAAAGCTAACTTATTGCCAATTAAAATAGGTCTTGACTCTGATATATTGGGGGTAAAAGTAAGTCGCTCCAAAGACTTGGTACGATCGTCCAAATCATAGAAAAAAACATCGAAGTTTTCAATAGGAAGAATGGTATCAAGTTCTTCGGGGAGAAGTAAGTTGTCTGTTCTGTTAGAGGTAAAAAGTATTCCCTTGCGATCAGCGATTTTGATGAACCTAGCATCTAAATCATCATAGAAGTCTTCAGTAATGTTTTCGAATTGTCTTGTCTTATATTTGTATAGTATCAGATCACTATAACCCTTAGTGGTTGCAGACATGACGTAGTTTTCTGCATCGATATAGCTTAGACTATAGATACGCTCTAGCTGTTGAGGTATCACTTGGGTTTTTTCATACTCGTCAGTACTAGGGTAATATTTTTCTAAATAGACTACATCTTTTTTCTCGTAGATATAACTAAGTTCATTACTTCGTGGATGCCAAGCTAGTAAAGGATAATTAAAGTCTGTTTCTTGAAAAGGATTGCGATAGCCTTGTTTATGTAGCGTCTTATCTTTCCCTGTCTTTAGGTCTCGGAGTACGATACGTAGCTTACCGATATCATTGATAGCATATAAAAGATACTCCCCATTGGGTGAAAGCTCCATGGCGCTGATCGGCTGATGGGCTTTATTTTTTAAATCAATAATGCTTGCTAAGTTTTGCTCAAACTGACCTTCTTCGGCAGCAAATATTTCTTTATAGTGATTGCTCCATTCTAACAAAACTGTTTCATAATCGGTACTCAATACATATAGAAAGCTACTTTCTAGGTTTCTATTGATACGAGTCAGGTACAGTATGTTTGATATCGAAGATCGACCATAATTTTGCTCTATAAAATGCCACATGGAGTGACCTGCGATCTCAGGAAAATCAGAAGCCAGTTTATAGAAGTCATAGTATTTTGGTTTGTTTTCTAGCAGATCACGTAACTCATCATCGTACTCATAATCCCACGACTGACCTACATATGCTACAAGACCGTCTTTATACCACTGAGGCACGTCGAGCAGTACCGCATTTTGTACTATTTCCTGAATATTGGACCCAAATAGTATAGAATTAATATAAACCGACGCAATACCCTCTCTGATCTTACGCCGTAGATTAAGATGATTACCGTCAAAGTATACAAACATCTTATTGCCTACAATCTTTGTTTCACCAGTTGTACTGACGAATGTCTCCTCTATACCATGATTACTTTGCTTTAGATCCGTAAGGTCAGTATATACGATGATCTCTATCTTATCATTGAATCTGTGCTCCATGACGCCTTGGATCTCGTCGTGATCTAGCTCAGCCATCTGTACCACAGACTGCGCTATAAATCTTCCTTTTCCATACCAGTAAGTGACGAAATTGGGGGTCTCATATACATCCCATTTATTGAAATCGTCATGATACTGAACCCTGTTTTTACCGAAGGTAGTAGCAATACTCTGAGATGAAACAAAACTACAAGGCAATATCGCAATCAGCAAAGCGAAAATTGTGGAGCGTAGTTTCATAAAGTCGTGTCTTTTGTTTGCTAATAACATCAGAAGAACAGAAAAATACAAATAATGATCACTATAGTCCAATAATGCTACTCAATTATCAAGACAAATAGAACTGAATTACTCAAGAGTAGGACTACCTTTGAGTGATTAAAGCCCAATAGTAGAGATATGAAGATTGCTAGTTTTGTAATGAATGCCTTTCAGGAAAACACCTATATTTTATGGGATGAAACCAAGGAAGCCATTATTTTTGATCCAGGATGCAATAGTTTAGATGAGCAAAAGCAAATACTAGACTTTGTAAGCACAAAGCAGTTGAAACTGGTCAAGTTGATCAATACCCATTGTCACATCGATCATGTATTGGGTAATCGATTTATTTCAGATAAATACAACCTTCCATTAGAAGCTCATGAGGGTGAGAAAGTAATGCTTGATAATCAACCAAATGTGGCCAATATGTACGGTATTCCCTACGATCCATCACCAGAGATTACAACTTTTTTGAGAGAAGGAGAGTATCTGGAGTTTGGTAATAGTAAATTGGAAATGTATTATACTCCTGGGCATTCACCGGCGAGTTTATCATTCTTCCATCGAGAATCTAAACAATTGATCGCAGGTGATGTATTATTCCGAGATAGCATAGGTCGTACGGACTTACCTGGTGGTGATTTTGATACTTTGATTAGTAGTATCAAGACACAATTATTTCCTTTAGGAGATGATGTGATCGTATACCCAGGTCATGGTCCAAGCACTACGATCGGCTATGAAAAGCAGAATAATCCATTTTTGAAATAAGAAGAAATATGAATATTACCATTGTATCCAGTAGCACCAGAGAAGGTAGAATAAGCCACAGAATAGCCTTGGGTTTAGAAAAAAATATAAACGAAAGAGGTCATGAGGCTACGATCATTGATTTGAATGAACATAAGCTCCCAATGTTTGAAAAGACATATGGACAATACGAAAACCCCTCTAGCGCCATGAAGCATATAGCTGATGTATGTGAAGCTTCTGATGCATTTATATTCTTGACTCCAGAGTACAATGGCTCTGTAGTGCCAGCACTCAAAAACTTTATTGATATATATGCCAAAGACCCTTTTGCTGGCAAAGCAATCGGAGTTGCGACAGGCTCTACAGGTATGATGGGAGGTATAAGATGTGCTCATCAGTTACAGTTGATCATTTTAGGTTGCTTTGCATACCCTATACCTCAGATGTTACTTGTAGGTCAGATGCAGAATAAGTTTGATGAAAAAGGGAATCTTACAGATGAAAGTTTTGGCTCTAAAATGGAAGCTTACCTAGATGATTTTATAGGCTTTGCAGAGAAGTTATAGACTAGTTTTGTATCCTCGTAGGGTATAAATGAGGTCTATTTTTTTGTGTAAGAAAACTTTTCTACAAATTAGATGTTTAAACATCTAATTGAAATAATGCTTGATTATGGATCGTAAAAATTTTATCAAAAAGACTATTTTGGGTACAGCAGGTATTGTGGCCGGGAGCCAATCATTGAAAGCTTCAGAAAATAAAAGCAAAGTATCGACCATGGATAAGTTGCTTGATAATACGTCGATTCAAAATCAGCAAGTAGGTTTCAACCATTTACCTAACGATGAAATCAAGACAATGAAAAGTGTACTACACAAAGCTAACACTAGAGGTCATGCCAATCATGGTTGGCTCGACAGTCACCATTCTTTCAGCTTTGCCAATTACTACAACCCAGAGCGGATGAACTTTGGAGTACTCCGAGTACTCAACGATGATATTGTAGCGTCTGGTAGAGGATTTGGTACGCATCCGCATGATAATATGGAGATCATCTCCATACCACTATCCGGCGACCTTGAGCATAAGGATAGTATGGGCAATACAACCGTAATCAAGCAGGGAGATGTACAAGTCATGAGTGCGGGTACGGGTATCCGACATAGTGAATACAACAAAAACAAAGACCAGGAAGTGAGATTTCTTCAAATCTGGTTATTTCCTAATCAGAAGAATGTAGAGCCGCGATACGATCAGATCACTTTAGATAGCAAGGCTACTAAAAATCAGCTCAGCCAAATCCTTTCTCCTAATGCGGATGATGCTGGCGTTTGGATTCACCAAAATGCATGGTTTCACTTAGGAGACCTAGAAGCCGGTTGCCAAGAAAACTATACCTTGAAAGACCCTAATAATGGACTCTACACCTTCGTACTCGATGGAGATGTTACTGTAGGTGATCAAAAGCTCAATCGTCGTGATGGATACGGTGTATGGGACACTGCTGCGATAGATATAAAAGCGGACTCTGATGCCAAGTTGCTTTTGATGGAGGTACCGATGGGTATGGGGTAGTGATGATAAGTTAGCGATCCAATCTTTTTAAAAAGATCGGATCGCCTTTTTATTTATTGATCTGAAAGAAATTATAAAAAACCTCCTATACTAGATTTAGCGATCCAATCAATCTTGGATACATCTAACAGAATTGGAGGAATAGGTATAGTACCATCCTCGATTAATACCCGAATTGTTATGGAATAGTTGTCGATTCCAAGCCTCGGATGGGTCGTTAAAAGTACTGCTAGTCCAAAAACTACTATACACAGATGATCCACCATAATTAAAGTTTAGTAAACCCGCGGGTAGTACAGAAAATCCACTTGTACCAAAGGCTGGATCTTGATCAAGGGCTCCGTCAGTCCATAGATTTTCATTTCCTCCTAATTGGCTTCCTTGATCAGTTCCTCTGATTCCCCATGCATTTACATCTGCTGGCGACATGTTTAGTTCTTGTTCAAGCGTTTTCCATTCATCATCTGTTGGTATGTGAAATCCAACTGGACAAATACCTTGAATGCCGGGGGTCGAACCATATTCCATCATTTCGTCCCATCGATATAGTCCGCCGTATATTTCACAATTGGCTGGATCATCATTATAACAATATTTTTCTATGATTGAATTATCTTGTTGTCCTGTGCTCCAAGGAACGAATACTCCAACATCGAGATTTTTAGCCATCCAAGTTTGACTTCCAATGGTGATAGTAGGTATAGGCGGTAAGGCAGTAGGTAGTCCGATCATATTCGTCCAGGCCGTATCATTGTACATTTGCATCTCTAAGCAGTCCGTGCAATATATAATCAAACCCGCTGCAGGATTTATAATTTCGTCTCTTTCTTCTGCAGTCATACGTGGAGGAAGTAAACCCCTTTCAGTACTTTTTATCTCTAAAATTGCAGAAGGTTCAATTGTGCTAGTTTCATCTCCAATAAGTACTTGTGCTTGTATGACATGAGTCAGAAGTATTGTCAGTGCTAAAAGTTTTATTTTCATAATTGATACTTTATATAAGGCTATAGAGATCCGATCCTTCTGAAGGATCAGATCTCTTTGTTATTTATAAATATTTTTACCATTACTCAACCTTGATAATCCTAGCCGCTAGTTGCTTGCCAGTGTTATTTTCGGTAAGCCTTATAGTATAGACTCCTGATATGAGGTCTTGGGTGTCTAGGGTAAATGATTCTATTCCTCCTTGAACTGTGATATTTCTTACCAGTGCTCCCGTCATATCGAATAAGCTTCCTGCAAATCCGTTCGAGTTGTTGTTGAATTGTAGCTCTACAAATTCATTAAACGGCACTGGAAATACTTTGAACCTAACTTCGTCAAAAATGGGATTTGTTGATGTGATTGGACAAGCATTGATGGTATACGCTAGATCAACGTATGATGTATTACAAACTTCCCCATTCAGATTGTAAGCTTGGACTTCAATTGAAATAATCCATGTTCCATTATTAGCGTAGGCATGTGTTGGTAAAGGTTGACCGTCAACTACATTATCAAACTCCCCATCTCCCCAAAATATCTGACTTATAGATTGACAATCTTCTAAGTTTGGCGGAGTGATCACTACTACCGTACTATCAAATTCGATACTGGCAGAGGTAATATTTTGACATGCGGTAGCCTCTAGTTCTACATCTGTACTACAGCACATATCATCGGGAAAACAAAAACCAAAGTCAATACCACCAGTGGAGCTATTCGCATCTAGAGATACCATGATGCCCCCTGCACCAATAGATGGATTAGCATTAGTTGGAGACTCTACCTCTATAGTATATTCCCCTTCGTCCACATTAGAGAATACGTAGTATCCGTAAACATCAGTAGTGGTAGTTTCTACAATTACATTATTCTGTATAAGACTTACCTCTAGTCCTTCAAGACCAGTATCTTGATTGTTATTCAGGATACTATCACATAGCATATCCTCGAATACCGTCCCAAGAAGGAACGCATTAGGATTGCAACAATCAGTAGCTTCAAAACCTGCATTAGTTACGGCCGCATTGATCTGCATACCCATCGTCGCTGATCCATCATTACGTAATCCAGCTCTTAAGCAATATGTACCACTCAATAAATTATGAGAAGAATTAGAAGTAAATGCAGGGTCTAGAAAGGTACCAGTATCTGGTGGATTTTGATAATCGATCAACTCTTGTATTTCATTTCCTTGGTCATCATACAGACCGATATTGATAAAATTATCTACATGAGCGGCAATATCCAATTGCACTACAGCCTCTTCTTGACATACACAGAAGCATCTTTCAAATATATATGGGTCTGAAAATGACTGATTATTGCTAGCATTTGGAAATGGTGAAATGTATTGCGAACCGGGTAATTGATCCCATACAGCATTAGGATTTAATACATATCCAGGTCTGGGATAATTAATATCCTGATCAGGACCGCTTATGAGCTGCCAGTTGCTTTCATATTGTCCTATAGGTAGTTCCGCACCATTGATATCTACACCAGTGCTGAGGTTAATACTTCCAGTATAACAATCTGCTGGACATTCTGGAGGGATACAATAATTATTGATGTCTATAAGTACATAGCTAATATTACATGTTGCTGTATTACCTGCAAGATCAGTCGCTATGATATTTATGAATTGCGGTGTTGTCGCCAGATCAGCACATGTCAATACAGGTATTTCAGAAATGATCTGATTGATACCGCAATCATCAAATGCACTTACGCCGTGAAGACTAGGATCAATAATAGCCTGACCATTCTCATCTAAGACATATGCT
>JAHDGW010000005.1:0-1218 GCA_020631635.1 Saprospiraceae bacterium | reverse complement strand
GATATTACCACATCGCTGCATATTACCACGGGAGGTGCGGTGTCCTCATCGCAGTCATCACAGACTAGATCATTATCTATAATGTTAATGTTCAGAGGGCATTCAGCAGCATTACCTGATTCATCATAGACAGTTACGATAATAGAGTTTTGCCCGACATTGACACATGTAAATATCGACTGGCTCATATCTAATTTTACCTGGACAATTATCTGTAGCACTTATACCAAGCTCAGCAATTCCAATTGATGCAAGACCATTATTATCTAAAGATAATGTAATGGGTAGAGCAGGGCATGCAACTGTAGGAGGTGTAGTATCATTATCACAAGGATCAATACATACTTCATCAAGGTCTATAACCTCCACTTTAGATGAGCAAGTGCTCGTATTACCGCTTTGGTCGGTCACTAACAGGATCACCTCTTGAGTTGTTGCTAAATCATCACACCCAAATGTATCATTACCTAAGATGGATAGGATTATGTCCCCACATTCATCTACTGATCCAGCATCAATTTGTTGAGGACTTACTGTAAAAAAACCATCGTTGTCTAAAGAAACTGTTATATCAGATACAGCACAGATTGGAGCTGTTTTATCCTCGACCGTTACGATAGTCCTGCAAGAACTAGAATTACCAGATGCATCCGTTACAAATAAGGTCACTTCATTTTCTCCAATATCGTTGCAGTTGAAATTATCAATATCTATTTCCAGCGTTACATCACTACATTCATCAGCTGATCCAGCATCTATCATTTGTGGAGTGATTGTAGCTTGACCATTTTGATCCAGTGCAAGATTAATAGGCTGCACCAAGCAAGTCGGATTAGTCACGTCTACTACGGTCACGTTAGCCGAACACGATGAGGCATTTCCAGCTTCATCCGTAACTGTAAGCACTACGGTATTGCTTCCTATGTCATCACAAGTGAAGGTATCTTGAGTGATTTCCAGAGTTACGTCACTGCATTGGTCATATGAATTATTGTTAATATCATCTGGAGATAACATAAGAAGACCATCCTGATCAAGCCCCACTGTTATGTCCATCGTTTGACAGATTGGAGGACAATCATCTATTTCACAAGGGTTGCCTCTTTGAAGGATAAGGTCGTCCGCAAGAAAGTAATATCTATTATCCGACCCATCAGTAGAACAACTTAATCCAAACATAATGGCCTCATAAGCTTTGGTAGGTGCCACATTTAGAAG
>JAHDGW010000282.1 GCA_020631635.1 Saprospiraceae bacterium | reverse complement strand
CTCGAAGTTCATCTGCATAGTAATTCTTATTCTTGGCTCTGATGAGCAGATCTTCAGCCGTGGTTTTTATCGTACCACCAGTGGTCAAAATATTGGTTTGAGAGATTGCCTGTACGGCTTCATTGAATGTAATATTCATCGCTCGCATATCTTGCTCTCGGAAAGCGATTTCGATCTCCTCTTCTGGGAATCCTTCCAGTGATACCTTACTTATACCATCGATAGCTAATATATCATCTTCGATACCTCGAGCCAGCCTCTTCAATACTCTCAGATCCATTTCTCCGCTGATGGCAAACTGGTATGCCGCGCTTAGTTGCTCTTGTTTATAAATGACTGGAGGCTCCATCGCTGAAGGGAACGAGCTGATCCTATCTACCGCATTTTTGACATCCTGCAAGAGGATATCCATGTCGGTGCCTTCTTGTGCTTCTACGATAATACTAGCAGCATTTTCTGACGAGGTAGATGTACTGCGCTTAAGTCCTTTGATACCGATAAGGTTTTCTTCGATTTTGGTGGTCACACCTTCTTCCATTTCTTCTGGAGATGCTCCCGGGTAGATCACTTGTATATTGATCAACTTGCTTGGCTGCTCAGGGAAGAAGGTTGTTTTGATCTGCAATAGACCTACGATCCCCATAATAAAAATGAATACCATAAGAAGATTGGCAGCCACATTATTGCGGAGGAAAAAATTGATAATACTCTTCATCCTCTAGTAATTTACTTTTTGGCCTACATAGAGATTATTGGTACTCGAAACCACCACACGATCTTGAGGAGCAATGCCTACAACTAATGCAGAATCTCCTTCAAAACTCTTCACCTCGATATCAATTTTTTGAATCGAACTATCCTTCGCTACATAGAGCTCATCTTGATTAATGATCGCAGTCTTAGGTATTTTGGATAAGCCCTCTATTGGCTTCCCCCGGATCGAGCCTTTTAGATACATGCCATCACGAAGTCCTTTACCACTTACATTGATGTACATTGGGGTACTTTGTGTGGTTTGATCTATTTGTCTACTGAATCTACTTATAGTACCTGTATATTCTTTTCCTGTTGACTCATCTTGTAGTATTACTTTTTGTCCTGGTTTTACAAGGGCCATTTCCGCTGACGATATGGGGGAGACCATCTCATAGCGGCTCGTATTCATGATTTGCCCTAGATTGGCACCAGGGGTGACTAGGCTTCCTGGAAATGCATTCACCGATAAAAATACCCCAGAAAATGGAGCATAGATATTGAAATCTTTCAATCGTTCTTCTTGACTTTTGATGCTGTAATATTGGTTTGGTATAGATTTACCACCAATGAAATAATTTTCTTGGGGTGTTTGAGATTTGGGCAGTGGTTTTAGGGCTTGATCATAATCAAATCCATCAAGATAAGCTTTCCATGTGTTGAAGGATTCTGGAAAGTCAAATTTAATATCTGGCATTGCTTGAGTAATAGTCGAATATAATTGTGCTTTTGCTGCTTTTAAGTTGAGTTCCTCATCCTTTGATTCTATCTGAAAAAGTAAATCCCCTTTACTGAAGAAAGAACCATTCTTGTAGGACTTTACTCCCGCGCCCAGTCTTCCTGAGACTTCAGCGGCAACATTGATTTTTTCTATTGCTGTTACTCTTCCGTCTATAGCTATACGTGCATTTCTAGTTTCAGCAGGAAAGTTAGCAAGCTTAACCGTTCTGATTGTTTCACCTTTTGAAGATTTTGATATTGTACTTTCTTTTTGCTTACTAAGTATTTGAGAAAGACCTGCACCTATTGATACGATGATGATGGAGCTAGCGATCGAGATGATCCATTGTCGTTTTGTCATAGCTTATTGGTTTGTTTACATACAAAATCGTATACAAAAAATGATTCATGTACGAGATGCATGTTTAGACACCTAATCAGTACGATTAATACGTATAAAAGTTCATTATTTCGGATAGCTTCTCACTTACTATGTGATCACTTCGTTTCCTAAATTCATATTTACGTCCTTTGTGATCTATGAAAAAAGCCATTATCTATATGCTGATTTCTGCGGTTTTGTTTACCACGCTCAATGGTTGTATACGATATGTCGATCACTTTGGTACCATGCAGCTGGTCTTTTTTCGGGCCCTAGGATCGGTCATCTGCGGCATGATTATGATCTATAGATTGAATCTCTCTATCGTCGGTAATCGTCCTTCATTATTGTTACTACGATAGATTGTAGGTCTGACATCTATGGCGATTTTTTATAAGACCCTACAGTTGATGCCGATGGCCTCCGCCGTTTCTTTGCGCTATTTATCTCCGATCGCTGCGGCCATTTTAGCAATTATATTCTTGGGTGAGAAAGTCAGAAAATTACAATGGTTATTTTTTGTCGCCGCATTTATAGGTGTTGCCCTACTCAAGGGCTTTGATACTAGAATAAGTACAACCGCACTAGGGTGGTCTATGATGACTGCCGTTTTTAGTGGAGGAGTATATGTGATTATCCGAAAGATAGGAAAGACCGAGCATCCCGTTATTGTAGTAAATTACTTCATGTGTACCTGTTTTTTGATAGGCGGCCTTTGGAGTATATTTCATTGGGTCATGCCTCAAGGATTAGAATGGCTTATCGTAAGTATGATGGGCATATTTGGCTTTTTTGCACAGCTTTATATGACCAAAGCGCTACAAAATGCAGAGGCCAATCTCATTACACCTTTTAAATATGCAGAAGCAATTTTCACCATCATCGCAGGATGGATGATTTTCGGCGAAAGCCAATCCTGGATTGCTATCCTAGCCATGCTCATCATTATCTTAAGTTTGATAGGCAATGTGTGGGTGAAGAAGGGGCTTAGTTGACTGGTTGCAAGTGAACTAGTTGTCAGTGGCCAGTGATCAGTGATCAGAAATTTAGTTGACAATCAAAGTATACGAGATTTGTAAAAAGTGATTAAGGAAAAAATTCGCTCTGTGTTCTTTGTGATCTCTGTGGTTTATATAATTATGAGTGACCATTTGGTAACTTAATCCTTCAACCCGCATTATGCGTTAGAACTTCGTTATGAAAGTCAAACTAGCAATAAAATATAGAGTTTTTGAGCTGAATCATAGTCACCACTATGGTGAAGTGAGGAAAGTCAGCACAGTGCTATATTTTGAAGGTAGTTTGAGTCGTAATAGATTTTCTAATGCATAATGCGGGTTCAAGTCCCGCTTCGGTCAAACTCTTCTAGGAATGAGCTATATGACCTCTATGCCTCGATGGTTCACCAAAAGAGTTTCAAAACAAAGCATATCTTTGTACCACATGAAAGAGGATAATACAGAACAAGAAGAGCAGAGCAACGAAATGGTGATCAGGACAGATCCTGGACAATCTCCTATACGCATCGATAAGTTTTTATTGGATAGGCTTGAAAAAGTAAGTCGCAATAAAATTCAAAATGGAATCAAGGAGGGGGCAGTCACGATCAATGGTAAAGCTGTAAAGTCTAACTATAAGGTACGTCCTAATGAAGATATCCATTTATCGTTGCCACCGTCGCGAGGTCTCGGAGATCGGGTAATTCCTGAGGAGATGGATCTTGATATTCGATATGAGGATAAAGATCTGTTAGTCATATATAAGCCCCCTGGGTTAGTCGTGCATCCGGGTATAGGGAACGAATCGGGTACCTTGGTCAACGGATTGGCCCATTACTTTAAGAATATGGATCTACCCGTCAAAGAAGGTAATGAACTAGATAGGCCTGGTATCGTACACAGAATAGATAAAAATACATCAGGTCTAATGCTGATTGCAAAAACAGAATTTGCAATGACGGAACTGGCCAAACAATTTTTTGATCACAGTATAGATCGAGAATACGTAGCCTTGATATGGGGTGCCTTTGATGATGAAAAAGGAACAATTGAAGGAAATATAGGGAGGCATCCTAAAGAGAGATTGCAAATGACCGTATTCCCAGAAGGAGATGAAGGAAAACATGCTGTGACGCATTATGAAGTATTACAGGACATGTACTACGTGAGTTTAGTAAAATGTAAATTGGAGACTGGACGTACTCACCAGATCAGGGTGCATATGAAATATAAAGGTCACCCACTTTTCAATGACGAACGATATGGTGGTCAATTTATCAAAAAAGGGACTGTCTATGCAAAGTATAAGCAGTTTGTCAACAATTGTTTTAAGATACTTCCTAGACAAGCACTCCATGCCAA
>JAHDGW010000281.1 GCA_020631635.1 Saprospiraceae bacterium | reverse complement strand
ACGACTTCAGGATCAGCGCATGGTCTTGGAGTTGGATCTAGCTACATTATATGAAAGAAGGTTCGAAGTTGTACCGTAATGCTTGGGTATGGTCATCTGCGTTGTTGAAATCAAGACTTCTAGATTTATAACATATCTAACTGTCGAAGCCTTTTTTGTTAATACACATGAGCATAAGGTTACTTTTAATTTTGTGACCATAATCATTCATTTTGGGACTAATGAAGTAGTTATTTTTATATATGGTAAAATATTTATATGTATTGTATGTTGTATTGCAGTATATTTCATATATTTGAAAATATAAATATGTTTAACCAAAACTACTAAGTGTCATGTTGAGAAAACTACACCTCACGATGCTTGTCTTACTACTAGTCTCTGTTACTAGTATGTATGGGCAAAAGTTGCTTAAAAAAGCAAATAAGCAATTTGAATTGAAGGCCTATGACCTTGCGATTCAAAATTACATTAAGACTCTAGCTGAATATCCTGAAAATCAAGAAGCCAAGGTAAAACTTGCAGAAGCTTACCGATTGACTAATAGACCGCTTGATGCCGTCAACTGGTATCGCAAGGTCTCTGATATGGATATCGAGCCAGAGTATCTGAAAAATTATGCTCATACCTTAAAGAAGATAGGAAAGTACTCTCTTGCACAAGAAATGTATATACGCTATTCGCAGTTTGATCCTATAGAAGGAGAGCATTTTGCGCAGAGCTGTGATTATGCAAAGTCGGCTCTTTCATCAGAAGATCAGTATAGTCTTTCGCTCTTTGGAGCTAATACTAAGGCATCAGACTTTGGCGTAAGCTTCTACGAGGGTAATGTAGTATTTTCTTCATTCAATGATGCTACAAGATCTAAAGGAGTAAACAATAAAAGCTTTATAAACAAAGGCACTAATAAGTTATATATCGCCGAGGGTCTAAGGCCTAAGCGAGGGCAAGATGCTTTAGTACTACGTGGAAGTCTCAAGGATGATGAAAACATCGGTCCTATATCTTATGCAAAAGGAAGTAATGTATGCGCATATACGCAGAATAATTTTATCAATGGTCACAGTTTTGTTGCTGATGGTGATGTAGACTTATCTATATACCTCGCAGAGGTAGACTACAACGGAGACTTCAAAAATGAAAAACCTTTTAGCTACAATGAGCTAGGGTATTCTACGGGTTTTCCTACCTTTTCATTTCAAGGAGGTACAGCGATGTACTTTTCGTCTAATAGACCTGGCGGTCTAGGTGGATTTGATATCTACGTAAGTTATTATAACAACGGTGAGTGGAGTTATCCAGAAAATCTGGGGGATAATGTCAATACTAGAGGTAATGAGATCACTCCTCATTTTGATGGAGAAACGTTACTATTTGCATCAGATTATCACCATGGTTTAGGTGGATATGATGTATTCGAGACCTTTGTAGAAGATGGTTACTGGACAGCACCTAAAAACTTGGGTAAGGGTATCAATAGCCCTTCTGATGATTATTTCCCATCTAAAAATGTGCAAAACAAGGATATATACTTTAGCTCCAATAGACTGGGAGGTAGAGGTAAGGATGATATCTATATAGGTACTCCAGTATATAGAGACCTACTAGCAGCTAATGATGCGGAGGAAACTGATAATATCTTTGTCCCTAAAGCAATGTCATTGGCAGATTTAGATCCATTTGCAGGACAATCTTCTAATACTAATCCAGAGGCGGCTAATGTAAATTTTACTGAAAATACAGCTGTTCAAAAAACGGCCCAATCTAGCTTAGAAGCAGACTTGGAGGTGCCACCAGCATTTAAACTTCCTGATCTATCTAGCCGTACCGCGGGTAGTATGAGTGGTTCGTTATCAAGTGCTCGTAAGGTTGCATACGGAGAGATTATCAATACGAGCTCTAATGTATATTTCGTACAGTTAGCGGCATTTTTTAATCGTACCGTTGATATTGATCCTTACACAAGATTATCAGAGCTAGGTAATATTTATAAAGTATACAAGAGCACTGCGACTAAAGTAAGGTTAGGTTATTACTTAGACCGCTCTGAAGCTCAGACGGTACTCAAGCAAGTAAGAGCTAGAGGATTTAAAGATGCCTTCATTACCTATGATGCGTTGGATACAGAGCATTTAGAGCTAGCAATATCTTCGCATTCTTCTAGTACTCCAAGTTATACGAGTACAGGATCGAGTGAATATAAGATACGTCTTGCATCATACGAAGATCCTATTTGGTTTGATGTCAATAAAGTCAAAGGAATAGGGGAGATCGAGCAATGGACCAAAGGAAGTTGGACGATATTCGTCTTGAGCGGTTATAGCAACTTAGAAGAAGCACGTCGGGCACAGATCAAATCTATCAATAGAGGATTTGTAGATGCAGAAATCGTTGTGGATAACAATGGCATACTAGAGCGTATGGCCAAAAACTAATACCTCTTGAATTGTGAAATGCCGCATAAAATGGTTTATGAGATAGATTCAAGATTAAAGCGAAAAACACAGCCATAGCCATAGCTACGGCGAGTATTTTCAACGTAGAGATTGGATTTAGATTAAATCAGATATGGGGCATTTTAAAGTTCAATAGGTATAACTACGGACATATTTATAACAGAAATATCTGGGCAGTAATCCATTCATTTGGATTGCTGCTTTTTTATTTTGGTATCCAAAGAAATGTGCCTAATGCATCCGATCTCCCCGTACCTCCAGTGTAGCGATCATTTCAGCCTCAAAGTCGAGGTAGTGTTGCCATCTTTCATCTACATAAGCGTCATCGCCGTACTCCTTAGCTAGATCTAGGAAGAGACGATAATGACCCGCTTCAGACACCATAAAGTTGTGGTAAAACTCTTGTAGTCCTGCATCTTTAAGGTGCAAAGAAAGTAATCTAAATCGCTCACATGACCGCGCTTCTATCAGCGCAGAAATGAGCAATCTATCTATCAATCTATCCGTCTTAGAGCCACCTTGTTTACGATGTGCCATGAGATTTCTGACGTATTCATCTTTACGCTGTTCGCCGAGCTCCAGACCTCTTTTATCCAGCTCCTTGAGTACAAGTCTAAAGTGCCCCCATTCTTCCGTTACGATAGGCGCTACTTCTCGTACCAGTCTTTTTCTTTCAGGATACATCTGTATCAGGGAGATACAAGTGGATGCAGCTTTCTGCTCGCAATAGGCATGATCTGTTAATATATCTTCGAGTTTTGCTTCCGCAAGATTTACCCACCGTGGGTCAGAGGGTAGCTGTAGACCGAGTATGGTTTTACTCATCTTTAAGACACTTGATTTGATTAATTAGAAAATCAACTTCGTATACATCGTATTGCTCGTAGCCCGTGGTCCAGATGATACCCACATGATCTACCTCTTCTTTAGAGAATACCTTTAGATCATCTTTACTGAGTTTCATGACCGCTTTGTACAAGGTATGACCGGTGTATTTTTCGATGCGACCGGGATCAGGGTAGTTATTTGTCAAATAATATTTTTGACCGTCTATCATCTGTAGTCTTATGATACTGTTACGTTCGATTTGACCATAATTTCTGCTAGCATCTTTTGAAGCTAAGTCAAAGTACATTTTTAAAAAATACTCTTTTCCTACTTTGGCAACATTGGCTTTACAGACTAGGAAATCATCTGATTTGAGATGTGGTTTTATTTTAGGATGCGTATAACTAAAAAATTCTGATGCCTCGGTTTCTCTTCTATTTTCATCTAGGGTTTCATCATATCCATCAAAGACTATATTGCATGTATTTCCGGTCTTGAGTTCGGTATCATCTAGTTCAAAATAGTAATCTGATATATTACCTCTCTTAGCCGGTTGTATATAGTGATCGATCACAGTCTCAGACTCTATGGTAGGTAGGGTCAGTTCTTCCTCCACGGGATCGATCATCTCGATAAGAGTAGAATCGGAAGTGAGCTCTTCTTGTGCAATACTAGTGCTTGTAATCAAAACAAAAAGGCTAAATAATAATGCAATATTTCTCATAAAAAATATTTCTTCTATTCTGACGGTTATTTCTAATGTCTAAAAGTAGAATACAAATATACTCTTAACTCCTCACAATAGAAATAATGTGTAATTTCATATTGTTTTAGAAATCCAATACAGTAATTCAATCACTTTAATAAGTTTAAGACGTATAGGTCATGCTGTACTTATTTTGAAAATATTTTGGGATGTATTTGATATATTG
>JAHDGW010000280.1 GCA_020631635.1 Saprospiraceae bacterium | reverse complement strand
ATTTCCACCAAGATTGTCTAATCATATGTTTTTTATCATGCTTTCCAAAGTATAGAAAAAAGTAACATACATATTCCTGTCAAAAGTAAATTTATTCCTAGTAATAACGAAAAGTCAGTCGCTAAACTTGTGTCATCAAGCATACCAGTATTCGCAAAAGATAATTTGACCGAAATCAATAAAATCGGAATAATCAAAGGCATTCCTAAAACACTAAGTAATGTACTATTGTTTCCTCCAGTCTGACTCAAAGCAGATACAAAGGTAAATACCACAGAAAAACCATAGGATGAGCATAATAATAGCAGACTAAAATCCAGTATACTGTCAAATGGATTGAAAGAAAAAAAAACGAGTATCAGCCACAGGATGATGGCTAAAATCATAACAAAAATAAAGTTGTAAATAATTTTTGCTGTAATCACATGCAAAGGATGGAGAAGGCTGTAATAATACATCCTTGAACTGCCAGATTCATCCTTAAATGACTTAAGTACCGCATTGATACTCACAAAAATCAAGATAACCCAGTAGGTAACCACCCATATCTGTAATGATATCTGATCATAAGCCTTGAACACAATGAAGACACAAGTAACCACAAAAAGAAACACAGATGCAAAAGCATAAATCTCCCTGAGATCGACCGTAAGATCCTTTTTTACCAGACTCCAGATTTTTACTAAATCTTGCATTATCACAAAGATACATATAGCTATTAAGAGTTTCATCAAGTTCTATAAAATAGATTAACAATTATATTACAGTCAAATACATATTATATTTATTTTTAATTTGTTATTTTTGAGTACTCAAAATATCGATATGAGACTCATACTTATATTCTTTCTTACTTTCAGTGTATTTTTTGTACAAGGACAAGAGGCCCCCTACTTTCACTCCGTAAAGACCATGGAGGGAGATGGAGTATATTCTTTACTACGCCGATATAAGTTGAGTCCATCCAGTTGCAATCTTGATAAATTTTATGAGATCAATAAAATGGATAAAGATGCAGCTCTGAAGGCTGATCAAGCATACCTAATACCAGTGTCAATCTATACATACAACGGCACCAGCATAAGATCAACACTCGGTATCGACGACTGGGATACTGCCGTCAATATCAAAGAATATAATGAGTACCTAAAAGATAAAAAACTACGACGTACACATTACATCGATAGTAAGATACTTTGGGTCCCCTACTCTAGCTTGCATTGTCAGGAGAAATTAAGTATTAAGTCTAATGAATCGGCTGCCGAAAAGGATGTAAGCGACACTAAAAAAACGATCGACCTGCCGAAAGGCTCCTATAGGTATGTCAAATTATTTGGTAATAAACATGCCAACGTTGAAATTCTTGATCAGAAGCTCAAAGACCATGTATATTATCTAGTCAGCGGCCATGGTGGACCAGACCCAGGCGCTCAATGTACAGGCTGTGAAAAAACTCTATGTGAAGATGAATACGCCTACGACGTAGTACTTAGGCTAGCACGTGATCTTATTCAACATGGAGCTATCGTACATGTCATCATCAAAGATCATAATGACGGAATACGAGATGGAACAATACTGGCTTGTGACAAAGATGAAGTCTGTCTAGATAATCTAACGATCCCTCAAAAGCAACTACCTAGGTTGGTACAACGTGCAAGTGCCATCAATAATCTATACAGAACTTACAAAAAAAGAGGCAAGAAAAATCAACTGGCTGTGATGATTCACGTAGATAGTAGGGAGAACAGTAAAAAAAGAGTGGACACCTATTTCATGCATTCTAAAGGATCGAAAGCGGGTAAAAAGATCGCCAATCAACTAAAAGATACCTTTAAAGCAAAATATGATAAGTATCAGAAAGATAGAGGCTATAAAGGAAAAGTCAGTCATAGGAATCTATTTATGCTCAATAATACCCAGCCCACTGCTGTATACGTGGAGTTAGCCAATATCCAAAACCCTAACGATCAAAAAAGAATTATCTTAGAAGAAAATCGTCAAGCGCTGGCCAACTGGATGTTTGAAGGATTGACTGGTATTAAGTAATACTTAAGTTTCTAATAATAGATTGCATCCTCTGATGTCGCTATAATCTACACGGCCTCCTAGCTCAAATGTCAAGTAAGAAGTCATCTTGGCAATATCATCGGTCAATATAAAACTGCAGGTATCAATATTAGCTAGATCTATAATACCGACTTGACCACGTTTGCCTATAAATTGTGTCGTGAGGACATCTGTAATTTCTTTGATTACGATACGCATAGTCACAGGCATCTGAAATATCCCTGCTCCGTTAGAATAGCACTGAGATAATAGTTCGGTCATACCATATTCTGAATAAATTTGATCTACCCCAAAACCGTTACATAAGCGATCATGGAGCTTTGCTTTAGACAGTTCTTTCCGCCTACCTTTCATACCTCCAGTTTCTATAATGATGGTATGATTGAGATTAAATGAATTTAGTTCTATGAGATCGAGCAAGGCATAGCTTACTCCCCAAAGGATCGAGGGAATTCCCTTCGACTCATTTTCTTGAATTACGTTGATCAGATCATCTTGACTATTATGATAAAAGCCAGAAGTATCATATTTAGATTTTTCTATAAATTGATTAACCATGTCAATCAGAGAAGATCCTTCTCTATCCATATAACTAGGCAGCAAGGCCAAAAATGCATACTCTGAAATATCCCTATCAAAAAATGTGCTTGCTATTTTCATTGTATTATTCAAATAGAATTGCCTAGATCGTATGTGATGATTACTCCTTACTACTCCGGAGGTCCCACTACTTTGATAGACTATTTCACTATCCCAAGTTCCTGTTTTGATAGGATAGCTTTTAAAAGCTGAAATGGGTAAAAGAGGTATTTGAGCATAGTCATTAATCATGTCAGGATCGATACCTAAACTTTGTACAAAGGATCGATATACTTCGTTATATTTATATTGGTACTTAAATACATCGATCGCTAAAGAAGAAAAGTCTTCCTTAGCTTGATGAATTAGATAGAACCTTTTAATCAATTTTATCCTTTCACTAGTATGTTTTACGGAAAAATCACTCATACGC
Organism: Saprospiraceae bacterium; assembly: GCA_020631635.1. GTDB lineage: Bacteria > Bacteroidota > Bacteroidia > Chitinophagales > Saprospiraceae > JAHDGW01. The sequence goes on along the minus strand of JAHDGW010000280.1, from coordinate 1,139 downwards.
TCTCATTGGCCTACAAAGCTAGTGTTATTCTATTGATTACAGGAGTGATATTGAGTACATACCGCTGTACTGATGGGCCTAATTTTTCATTGACCCCGGAGATCGAATTTATAAGTTTTTCCAAAGATACTTTACTTCAAGGTAGTGTAAATAATGATTTTGTTGACTTGGTCATTTCATTCACCGATGGCGATGGCGACTTAGGCTTCCCTAGCTCCAGTGGTGTTCTAGAGCAAGATCTTATTCTGATTGATAATCGCACGGGAAATATTTTTGACCGCTTCAAAACTCCTGAAATACCAGATCAAGGCACTGGCAACGGAGTAAGGGGCACCATGATGATTAAGGTATTTACAATATGTTGTACTTACCCCGATAATATACCTGATTGCGAGCCCAACCCTCCTATTGAGTATAGTTTCAATGAACTTTCATTTGACATTACACTGACTGATCGTGCTGGCAATGTTTCTAATACCATCACCACGCCTACTTTGCAGTTGCAGTGTAGGTAGTCCAATCGATTCCTTTTTTGAGCATTGATAAGGTGTATTGAGCTTTCTCGTCGGTAGCAGGTTTATGATCATAAACCCAATTTGCCTGAGGTGGCATACTCATGAGTATAGATTCAGTACGTCCATTGGTGTCAAGCCCAAACTTAGTCCCCCTATCCCATACCAAATTAAACTCAACATATCTTCCGCGTCTAAGCCGCTGCCAAGTATGATTTTCATCATCGGGTACCAAATCTCTAGTACTCATCAATTGATGGGTATATATTGGTACAAAAGATTCGCCCACTTCTTTCACGAAGTCAAATCTAGATCCCTTGGTATGTACTGCCTCTTCTTGTAATCGATCAAAAAATATCCCCCCTATACCTCGTGTTTCATCTCGATGTTTGATGAAAAAATAATCATCCGCCCAAGTTTTAAATTTTGGATAATACGTATGATCGTGTATGTCACAAGCTCTTTTTAGATGATCATGAAAGTCCTTTGCAAGATCGGGAATAATATAATGAGGTGTAAGATCTATCCCTCCGCCAAACCACCAGATGCCTGTACTCGTCTCGAAATATCTGACATTCATATGTATAATGGGCACCCACGGATTGCGAGGATGCAAGACTATAGATA
>JAHDGW010000279.1 GCA_020631635.1 Saprospiraceae bacterium | reverse complement strand
CTGATCATGTGAAATCGATGTATCGTATATTCAATAGTATGGCGAGACTTGTATGCGAGGGCCAGCAATATGATATGAGTTTCGAGGAGCGAGATGATGTCCGATTAGATGAGTATTTGCATATGATCAAATTAAAGACTGCGGTCTTACTGGCTGCTAGTCTGCAGATAGGTACGTTGCTCGGTGGCGGCAATCAAGAAGATCAGGAGCACATTCATGAATTTGGGATCAATGCAGGGATTGCTTTTCAGATTCAAGACGATATACTGGATACTTTTGGTGATGAAAATTTTGGTAAACGGATAGGAGGCGATATACTCAATAATAAAAAGACCTATCTATATTTAAAAGCTCTAGAGCTTGCAAGTGCAGAGCAACGTATAGAATTGGAATCACTCTACTCTAATAAGTTAATTCTTGGCGAACAAGAAAAGATAGATCGAGTGACGCAGATATTCAAAAGCCTCGTGGTACATGAATATGCAAATCAGGTCAAAAATGCTTACCTAGATCTTGCTAAGAGTCACCTCAGGGCATTATCCATACAAAATGAAGCGACCGCCGAGCTTTTAACTATTGCGGATCAATTGGTGGAGCGTAGCATCTAAATTATACCTAACCACTTCTTGATACTTACTCTTTTTAACATCCTCTGAGGTAAAAGCAGTAAATATTGAAGCCGTTTCCTCATAGGAATACGGATATCCCAATAAACTCTCGCTTTTGTATTAAACGGTATTTTAAGAAATACATCGATAGAATTATACCATTTATAATGTAAAATGGCGGATAAGATGATTTATGAAATATATTCGAGATTAAGGCAAAAAACGCAGGCATAGCCTTAGCTACGCCGAGTATTTTCTCCGTCGTATAATACATCATCTATAAAAGCAAGTACTTCATCATTATTATTTTCACCATTGACTTGAATGACTATACGATTGAAGTCGCTTCTTTGCGTAGGATCTCCCGAAGTAGGATCAAAATTGAGATAATCATCGCTGCCAAAGTCAAAATTCAATGTTTGCCAAGAATCAAGTGTGATAGGCTTGATGATTTCACATTGTGTTGTCCAAGGAGTAGCTGAGTTTCCGTTTTGTAATTTGAAAGAAATTTGGTGAGGAGCATTACCAGTGATTCCATTGGATGGTACATATATTTTTAGTGAAAAATTATTGTTTTCTTCTAGTTCGAATGGCTTTGATATTTGAAATCTGACATTGGCATACTGTCCACCGATATCATGATATGCGAGTACGGTATTGGATTTGTTTAATCCAGTTTTATGCATATTGGGAAAGGCTATATCGATATTGCAATTGTCTCCAAACCAAGTAGTTATTGTTCCGTTTCCTTCAAAATCATCGAATACCATTGCAGTCTGTCCCGGCAGCGTATTGCAGATCAAGCAGATCGCGGCTATACTGATTATAATTGCTTTCATGGAGCGAAAATATTATTATCATCTTCGATATATGATTTAGACATCAAACTATTTTAGTTAGTACGTCCATTTTATGGATAAAACGATTTTGATAAAGGGCATACACTCACTTTTAAAAAACAACATCTGATCGAAGGGAAAGCTTGCCATTATACCACTCTTGTTCGATAATAGCTTGTTGTCGTTTATAAAATTTAATCGCCTCTGTATTCCAGTCTAATACTTGCCATTTCATCATGATACAATCAGTATCTTTTGCTATTTGTATGAGATGGTCCCATAGTAATTGACCTATACCCTGTGATCGATGTGCTGGGCTCACGACGAAGTCTTCTAAGTACATCATCTTACCTCGCCAGGTGGAGAATGCATCGTAGAACAGACATATCCCAAGAGCATTATCAAATTCATCTTTTGCGATGATAAAATCAAAAACACCTTTATCAAAATTGCGTCTGTAATCATCTAGGCTAGCCGTTACTTGATCCTCTGCTTTTTCAAACTTAGCCAGTTCTATGACTAGTTGTAGTACATCGCTTAGATCGTCTTTAGTACCTTTGTGGATATGGATTGGACTCATTTCTATTTATTTGCTTTTCTGATGATATGAAAGTACTAACTCTTGTGCATAAAAAAATCAAGGAGTATTACTTATTATGTTTGCTCATTATATTGATGATTGCTGAGTATCGTTATATGTTTGATCCATCTGTGCAGGCAGGGATATTTTGGCAACCCACTATTCTAGTTATCATTGGGATATTGATCTATGTTGTTAGCGTTTTCAGGTCTACAGATACGTACTTCCCGAAATTTCAGAAAAGACAATATACTCCGATATCGATACTGGTAGCACTATCAGCACTTAGTATATTACTCTGGAGTACTAGTCATAGTCATATAGAGCATGCCATAGGGCTCAATCCTATAGATCATCGCATAAGTGATGTTATACCGGCTACTCAACTATATGCACAGCGAATACTAGATGGCGTTTTTCCATATGAGCCTATGGATTTTGGTTGGATTGTATATCCCAATTACATGCCTCTACGGTGGCTACCATATGTACCGTCAGTATGGTTAGATATAGACGTGAGGTTATGGACATGGGGGATTTATCTGACAACTTGTGTGGGAGCACTTTGGTATATGATGCGACGAGGTAGTGATCCCCTTTATCTCATCATATACATATTCTCCATATTAGGGTTTAATTATTTCTATTCTATGCATCGAGCGGATGATCTATCTAAAACTGTTGAGTTTTTGACAGTGGCTGTGTATATGATTTTAGCTTTAGGGATATTTAGTCGTACGTGGTGGTGTATAGCCTTAGCCTTAGCTATAGCTACATTATCAAGATTTAGTTTCGCTATATGGGCACCGTTCTTTGTATTATTGATTTGGTACTTGTATGATTTTACTAGAGCCACTAAAATCGTAAGCTTTGTTGTGCTTGCGGTACTGGCGATTTATATTATCCCATTCGTGCTGAGGCAACCAGATATATTTATAGAGGGTATGCAGTACTATGGTAAAGCGATAGTCGGAGAATGGACGCCTCAAAACTGGCAGGCTCTAGATGCTGTCCCTAATAGCCTAAATCAATCATCAGGATATGCAGTTTTCTTTTGGGAAATGGATCATTTATCTGTCGAAGATAGGATAAGTCTATATGGTAAAGTTCATCTTATCGCCTGCACTAGTATCATGCTTCTATGCAGCGTTGTTTTTTATATGTTCAAACATAAAATACGATATCCGATCTTATATGCACTAGCATCATTAAAGATATATCTTGTTGTTTTTTACACCTTCATAGCGGTGCCTTACATCTATTTGCAGGTAGTTAATTTTATCATCACCATTATGCTTATATCTATACATCCTTTGGCTATGGATAGACTTTTTAGTCAGCGAGAGTAAAGCACTATAGTCAAATAATTATCAACTTTTGAAATTTTTAGACCTCATATAACTGCCTAGTCGGAGAATCTAAATAATGAAAATTTGAGTTTTTAGTGTTGCACCTTTGGGCGGTATGACTTACCATTTGTAGGAGTATGAACCTTACCTAAGCCATAGATTCGAGTTTTTGAATATGATGATGAGCAGCTTTCTTTGCCCATTCTCTAGGGCGATCACCAAAACATTCTAAAATAGCATCTACGCCAATGATCGTACCCTTGGCTAACCTGCCAAGTAGAGCAATAGGTATTTTTTTATGTCTACTTTTGGATATCAAATATCCATATTCATCGGTTTCTACACCTAGCTTGTCATGCACAACTTGTATCAGATCATCATTCAATAGATTTTTGACAATAGGGGAGCGGACAGACTTTATCTCGGGTGAATCCAATACCGAATCAATCATGATATTTGCAATAACTGAATTGTCATCTAGTTTAAATTGCCAACCTTGATCAGTTAAATTTATCGTAGGATTATTAACAAAATCAAAGTTCAAAATTCCTGCTTTTTCCAAAGTAAGTAGTTGTTGAATACTTTCTACTGGTGGTCCATATGAATACCTTTTGGTAGATTCATCTAATTTAATGATCTGAGCACAAACTTGGTCTGAGCACTGATTGTGAGACAATTGTCGATATATAGATGGTTGGCAATGTCTCCACACCTGCCCAATACAATAATCTAAGCTAGCCGCTACGTGACCAGTTGCCATGTTGATATATTGTCTCATACTGTCTTGTGCAGATTGATGAATCGGTACAAAAAGTGGATGCTCAAAATTGTGATCTATTAACCGTTTTTTAATTAATCGGTCAACGGCATCACTT
>JAHDGW010000278.1 GCA_020631635.1 Saprospiraceae bacterium | reverse complement strand
GGTGGGGCCGATGGTAAATACAACCTAGATGATAGCCCCCAATATGATGATGATTTTGTAATTAATAATGCTAGTTACACATCAACTAATGGACCGAATGGAACACTTACCGCTACGCCTTGGGATCTAGCAGATGATGAGACTATCGCTGCAGGAGAAATAGATACTTATACCATCACGGTAAATGTTGACCTTGATCTTAATGATGGCGTAGTAGGCGATGATACCTATACAGCTTGTGGATCCGGTGGAGGCAGTGGACCTTCTGCTAATCAAGGATTATTTAATCAAGCTTTACTCGATATTGACGATGATGGTGGTGCTGATGTCGAAGATGAAGTATGTGAAGATTTACCTTATTTAGAAATGGAAAAGACTTTTGTCTCAACCACACAAACGACAGCAAATTGTTACACAGTAGTATATCAGATTACAGTGTCCAATAGTGGTGGTGCTGAAGGCACTTATGATCTATCTGATAATCCGGCATTTGATGATGATATAACCATCAATTCGATTAGTTATAACTCAGATGCTGTGGCTAATAGTGGTGGTACACTTACGGTGGATACTACATTGCCATTAGCAGATGATCAGTCTATAGCGGTTGATAAAGTAGATACTTATACCTTATCATTCGATCTATGTTTGGATCTAGATGATTAAGATACATTGATAAAGACGATGTTGTCTGAAAAGACTGCATCGTCACTTTTTTTTTGCCAGAAACAGTCGATTTTGTACAAGCGCATTTGCGTTTAAGAAAACTACAATTATGAATAAATTGCGGTATGCTGCAGCAGCGATGCTATTGCTATTTTCTTGTTTGATATGGTTAGGAAATCAGGAAGAACAAAATACTGATCAAGCTGAGTTGGCTTATTATACACCTTTGGATACCTTAAAGGAAAATCTCTTATATAGAATGATGGGAGATAACGTTTATGTGGGTTGTGATGAAGGCAATAATGATCCTGACATTGATCAATTTGGTCTTTTCAATCAGGCAGTATTAGATGTAAATAATGATGGAGTAGCTGATATAGTGGATAGCACATGTGCAGATTTACCTATATTATCTTTAGACAAGACATCACTCGGATTTGTCCAAAATAGTGATGGTTCTTTTACTGTACAATACGCTATAGATGTTGTGAATTCAGGACCCGGAGTAGGTATGTATGATTTATTCGATGACCCTACTTTTGACGACGATATTACTTTTCTAGAAGCTTCTTATACCAGTAATACAAATAACAATGGCTTATTGGATGTTGCATTATCGCAGTGGCAGCTAGCCGATGACGAGATTATTGACGGTAGCTCTACTCACAGTTATATACTTACAGTTCGTATTGAACTGGATTTATCCGCTAATGGGCCTGGCGATGGTACATATACTGATTGTACCTATAATGGAGGTGATGTAAGCAATAGAGAAAGAGGATTGTTCAATACGGCAACCGTGGATACAGATAATGATGGCGAATCTGAGTTGCAAGATTCCACTTGTCAAGATTTAATCTTTTATGACCTAGCGTTAAGAAAAACGATAATAGAAAATGCCTCATATAAATATGGTGACACAGTAACTTTCAGGATTGTAGTATTCAACCAATCCAATGTTCCAGTCACCAATGTTGATGTATATGATGCGCTACCTTGCGGATATCAATTTTTATCTGGACTCAATACTGGTTGGTCGCTACAAAGTGGTCAATATGTCACCAGTATAACAGATCAAATCGCAGCTGGAGACTCTTTAGCCCTTAGCTTAACTGTAGGTTTATACCCTTGCTACGAAGAAGGGGCATATTACAATATCACTGAGATTTATGATTTTGAAGATATTGATGGTAATCATCCTCTAGATCTAGATAGTACTCCTGATGATGATCCAACGGATGATAATCTTATCAATGATGAAATTACCAATCCTGGTGATGAGGATGACCATGATATAGAAGAAATAGAAATATTTGATTTAGCACTCAAAAAAGTGTTTAAAGGCTTTGATGGGCCATTTGTAGTTGGACAGATAGCCATGTTTGATATTGTTATATATGATCAGGGTAATGTAAATGCATATGACATACTTCTTATAGATTATATCAATCAAGGCTTTCGATTGAATAATGCAAATCCATTAGGATGGGTAAGTATTAATGATTCCATTGCTACCTACAATTATGACGGACCGTTATTGCCTCAGGAGTCTGATACTATAAGAGTTGAGCTCATAGTTCAGCCCGGTGCCATGGATATGGATTTAGATAATTTTATAGAAATTATTGGGGCCGATGATGATGAAATAGATGACAACGATCCTCCTATTGATGCGGATAGTGATCCTGATCTAGATCCCGATAATGATGATAATATTAATGATGAAATTGATAACCCCAATGACGAAGACGATCATGATGGGGCGGATGTTATGGTTTTTGATTTAGCACTTAAAAAAGTTATGGATAATCCTCGGACCGTGGATGAGGGAGACCTTGTAAGATTTAATATCACGGTGTATAATCAAGGTGATATACCAGCAAGTAATATTCGAGTGGAAGATTATATCCCAGCTGGGTACTCTTTTGATAGCTCAAATATCGGATGGAATGGACCTGATACCGATGGTCATTATAATTATCTTATATCAGAAACTATTTTACCCGGCGATTCTACAACTATAGGTATTGACGTGACCATCTCAAGTACTTCATCTTTTGATGAATTAATAAATGTAGCAGAGATAACTGGCGCGGAAGACGATGAAGGTCATGATATGACAGGCTTCGATATAGATAGTGAAATGGATGATGATCCAACAAATGATCCAGGAGGTATCATCAATACCGATGACGATAATGAGATATTCGAAGCAGGCATCTTAGGTGATGATGAAGATGATCATGACCCTGCAACAGTACCCATTTTTGATTTGGCATTGATAAAGACTGTGCCGGATGGTATATATCCTATCACTGGCGAAATAGTTACTTTTTATATTAAAGTGTATAATCAAGGAAATGTAAATGCTCAAAATATTTTCATTACTGATTATTTATCGGATGCTTTTGAGTATAGTCCTTTGGATAATAATGGGTGGAGACTTTCTAGTAGCGATTCTTCTCATTATACCTTGTCACTTGATAATGTCATTTTACCACCAGGCGATAGTATAGAAGTAGAAATTGATCTAGTGATAACTCCAGAAGCTACTATTGATAATTTGATAAATATTGCAGAAATATCTGAGGCCCATTGGGAAGATGAAGAACAAGAACCAACTATTGACATAGATAGTGACCCAGACACCAATGTAGATAATGATACCGGAGGTCTAGCAAATTCGCCATCCGATGATGTCATTATGGATGACGGGGAAGACACCGACGGCGATGGAGTAAGAGATGAAGACGACCACGATCCAGCGGCATTACCGATATTTGATTTAGCCCTACGTAAGACAACGGCCTTAGTGCCAGTAGAGATTGGCGACGAGGTAGAGTTTATGATAGAGATCTGCAATCAGGGTAATGAAAATGCTTCTAATGTAACAATTGTGGATTATATTCCAGAGGGCTTACAATATATCGCAGATGCAAGAAACACAGGATGGGATGCAACAGATCCAATGAATCCGACCTATGATTATATGCCAGTGATTAATGTAGGGGGCTGTGCTACGATCAGCATATGGCTAGAGGTGATCGATGATGAACCCATGAATTTGATCAACTACAGTGAAATCGTAAGTGCTGAGGACGATATGGGCAATGACCGTACGGACTTAGATATCGATAGTGTCAATGATAATGATAATACGAATGATGATGGCCTAGAGCCGTACAGTGACAATGATGACGTGATCGATGAAAACGGAAGAGCCGGCGAAGACGAAGATGATCATGATCAAGCGTGGTTGCTGGTCTGCGAAGAGATCGTCTGTAATGGCGAGATCAATATTAGTTTAGATGAAGATTGCAGCACAACGTTTACCCCGAGTATGATCTTGAGTCCAGCTACGTATCCTGATGCTGTATATACGGTAGAGATACGAGATATGGATGGTAATGTACGACCAGATGGCACGTTTACTGCGGCTGATATTGGCGATATGTTTTTCATTACCGTGACCTTACCACTATGTGATAATATCAGTTGCTGGAGCAAGGTAACGATCGAAGATAAATTTGCCCCTGAGATCGATTGTCCATCGGATATGACTATTGCCTGTACGGCACTACCAAGTGTATTACCACCTACGGTAAT
>JAHDGW010000277.1 GCA_020631635.1 Saprospiraceae bacterium | reverse complement strand
TTTATCTGTAAAATTCTTTACGAAAAGCTTAGCGATTACTATGTCAAAAAGACAATTGAAAAACAAAAGTTTACTTATGACATTATCAAGTCTAAATATGATTCACTGGAGTTCGCGTTGAGCACCGCTCAATTTCAATTGGCTAAATTTGAAGATAAGAATCAGAGACTGTTTTCTAAGGTTGATAAACTTAAAGGGTTAAAACTTAATCAGGAAGTACAAAAACTTGGACTAATGTATGGGGAAGCAGCCAAAAACCTTGAAATAGCAGACTTTTCATTAAGAAATAAAACTCCTTTTGTTCAAGAGATTGATGCACCACTTTTACCTATTAAGGGGAAAAAAGATTCACTCTTTAAGGGCTTAATAATTGGAGGTTTTTTAGGCGCTTTTTTAAGTTCATTGTTTATCATATCTCGTAAAATATTTAGAGATACCATGGCTGAGAGCTGATCTTATACAATATAAAGCACTTATCTAGAGTTTATATACCATACAAAATGAGTAACTTTATTACTCAAACATGATTGAAGCACTAATATCCTCTAAAACCCGAATCAAATTGCTACTCAAATTTTTCTTGAATAGTAATACGAGCTCTTATTTGAGAGGTCTCGAATCGGAGTTTGGTGAAAGTAGCAACTCAATCAGACTAGAGCTGAATAGGTTTGAAAAAGCAGGAATGCTTAAGTCCTTTTCACAAGGGAATAAAAAGCTTTTCAGAGCTAATACTGACCATCCTCTATTTTCAGAAATACACAATATCGTATTAAAACATATTGGATTTGATAGAATAATCGAGGATGTCGTAAATCGATTAGGGAAGTTGGTTGAAGTTTTTGTTGTTGGAGATTTTGCGAAAGGTAAAGATGCTCCAATCATAGATTTAATTTTTATTGGTGAAGTCGATAAAACCTATCTTTTGATGTTAATTGAAAAGGTAGAAAAAATTATATATAGAAAAATAAGATATGTAATCTATTCTGAGTCCGAAAAAAACAGCATAATTTGGGATTCTATAGAAGAGAGTCCACTTCTACTTTGGAAATCAAGAGAGGACTAGTCATGGCGTTAAGATCTAAACAGCTGGAAAATAATAAAACTATCAATCAACTCCACGAGACGGAGTATCGTTGGTTTGCTGTTTATACTAAATACAAAGCTGAAAAATATGTATTGGATCATCTCACAAGAAAGGGAATTCAGGCATATGTGCCTCTTCTAAATTCGACCAAAAGATATGCAAGTAAAATAAAGACTTATCGAAAACCACTAATCAACTGTTATGTCTTTGTATGTATTACCAAGTCAGAATACATCCAGGTATTGGAGACAGAGTATGTCATTAAGTTTTTGAAGCAAAGAAGGGATTTAATTGCGATTCCGGAGGAAGAAATAGATACACTTAGAAAAATCGTCGGGGAGTTTGAAGGGGTAACTGTAGTAGAAGACCCTGTCGTAGGACAGCCGGTAGAGCTGATACATGGAAACCTTACGGGACTTAAAGGAATAGTCACAGAAAGGAAAGGAAAAAAAGAGTTTGTGGTGACTCTAGATAATATTGGATTTCAAATGGCATTAGAGGTAAGTATAGATCATTTAAGATCTTTACAATAGGTCATTTGCTAACCTCAAGGTTGTTTTAGGCTATAAGTTGTTTCGACTTATTGAGGGCGAAGCCATAAAGATAATTAACATCAAAAAACAACAATGAAAATTACTGTTGTAGGTACGGGATATGTAGGATTAGTTTCAGGTACTTGTTTTGCAGAAACAGGAAATGAGGTAATATGTGTAGATGTAGATGCTAATAAGGTCAAGCAGTTGCAAAATGGAGAAATTCCAATTTATGAACCTGGTCTTCAACTTATTTTTGAAAGAAATACAAAGCAAGGAAGATTAAGTTTTACAACTAATCTCAGAAGTGCTGTAGAACATGCTGAGGTCATCTTCTTAGCATTACCGACTCCTCCAGGAGAGGACGGCTCTGCCGATCTATCGTATATACTGGGTGTTGCAAAAGACCTTTCTTCCATTATTAGTTCATATAAAGTAATTGTTGATAAGAGTACTGTACCAGTAGGTACTTCTAAGAAAGTAGCTGAGGCCCTTTCTGAGAATTTATCTGAAGAATTATATGATGTAGTATCTAACCCAGAGTTTCTAAGGGAGGGTGTTGCGGTGAATGATTTTTTAAAACCAGATCGAGTAGTCATAGGCACGAGCTCTGAAAAAGCTAAAAAAGTAATGTCTCGCCTTTACGAGCCATTTGTAAGGCAAGGCAATCCTGTCATATTTATGGATGAACGATCGGCTGAAATGACCAAATATGCAGCAAATTCATATCTAGCTACAAGGATTACATTTATGAATGAAATCGCTAATCTATGCGAAAGAGTAGGTGCAAATGTAGATATGGTGAGAAAAGGTATGGGTAGTGATACGCGAATAGGAAGAAGATTTTTATTTCCAGGAGTAGGTTATGGAGGGTCGTGTTTTCCAAAAGATGTGCAAGCACTCCATAAGACTTCATCAGAAAATGACTATGACTTTAGAATATTAAATTCTGTAATGCAAGTCAATGAGGATCAAAAGGAGATACTTGTTCATAAGATTAAATCCAAACTAGGTAAAGATCTTTCAGGAAAAACTATTGCTATTTGGGGATTGGCATTCAAACCCAACACGGACGATATAAGAGAAGCACCAGCGCTATTGATCATCAACCGATTATTAGAAGCAGGCGCTAGTATCAAAGCATTTGACCCAGAAGCAATGACTAATATGGAGCATCTATTTGGAGATAAAATAGAATATGCCAAAGATCAATATGAGGCACTAATCGACGCGGATGCTTTGGCAATCGTTACAGAATGGGCAGTATTCAGAACTCCTTCTTACGATGTAATGAAAGAATTAATGAATACACCAATCATTTTTGATGGTAGAAATGTTTACGATGTAGAAGAAATGCAGCTAAAAGGTTTTGATTACGATAGTATAGGAAGACCTAAAATTAATAGTTGAGAAAAGAATGATGCCGTATTTACCGAAGTAAATACTCAACTTTGAAAACGTAATTGCTGTTAAAAACTAAATGTATTTACAAAAACAATCAGAAGCCAAAATACCTACAGCGTATGGTGAATTCGATATGATGGCATATTCGGTTACCTCCGATGACAAAATGCCCCATATAGTTTTAAAAAATCTGAAGTCGGCTCGAGACATTGTTAATGTAAGAGTACATTCTGAATGTATTACAGGTGATCTATTTGGATCATATCGATGCGAATGCGGAGAGCAACTCGCTAGTTCTATGGATTATATTGGGAAAAACCAAGGTATTGTCATCTATTTAAGACAAGAGGGTAGAGGTATAGGTATCATCAATAAACTACATGCTTATGTTAAACAGGATGAAGGTCTCGATACGGCAGAGGCTAATGCTGCTCTTGGTTTTGGATACGATGATCGTACATATGAGGATGCGATTATAATATTAAAAGATCTAGAAATATCAAAAATCAACCTTATCACGAATAATCCTGATAAAATCAAGTCGTTTGAAGATTCAGGGATAGAGGTCATAACTAGAATTCCAATAAATATTAAACCGAGATCTGAAAATGTGGGATATCTCAAAACAAAACGAGATTTCTTTGGACATTCTATCGAAGCAATTTAATACTAAGGATATTATTAAAGTTTATACAATAATCAAAACCAAAACAATTGTCTAAATCAATCCTAATCACAGGAGGAGCGGGATTTATAGGATCACATGTAATCAAAAGATTAGTAAGCGACTATCCTGAATACTCTATAGTAAACCTTGATCTGCTAAGTTATGCAGGTAATCTTAATAATCTTAGAGATATAGAAAAGGCGAAGAACTACACCTTTGTAAAAGGAGATATATCGGATTTAAGCTTCATTCGTAGCTTATTTGATAAATTTAAATTTGACCACGTTATTCATCTGGCAGCAGAATCCCATGTAGATCGATCGATAAAAGATCCGTTGATTTTTGTAAAAACGAATGTCTTAGGAACAGCAACATTGTTACAAGTAGCAAAAGAAAATTGGGAAGATGATTTTGATAAAAAAGTTTTTTATCACGTAAGCACCGATGAGGTTTATGGATCATTATCTTTAGATAAGGGAGTTTTTACAGAAGAGACTCCATATGACCCTAAAAGTCCATATTCTGCCAGTAAAGCAAGCTCTGATCATATCGTGAGGGCTTGGGGGCATACCTATGGGATGCCTATCATCATAA
>JAHDGW010000276.1 GCA_020631635.1 Saprospiraceae bacterium | reverse complement strand
ATTTTAGCCTTTTTAGACATATTCGAGTTACACTATTTTTTATAAAGTTAAACGGCATATACTGCCATAGCTATATACCACGTATTATGCTTGTGTTAATTTAATCTCTATTCCTTCTTAATTTATTGGTAGAATCCATACGCTCTGTCAAATTTTTATAAAATAGAAGATAGCGACCAGGGTCTTTAGTCAAACTGTCCATTTCTATCTGATAAGTGCTAGAATCCATTTCATGAATGAAAAATATTTCATCTTTAAGCGCTTGATATACGCTGTCACGATTATTATCATCATAGACTCTTGAGGCTACTTCTGCCACATGTATATCTTCGGTAATCTTCATTAAGATAGAATCCTGTACCGATATAGGGATATCTTTATGCTCAACAGAGCCTCCGCAGCTTATTGCCAAAATGGTTATACTTAACAGAGCAATTTTATTCATGGTAAGTTCTTTGGAGTCATCATTTTTAAAAATTCAATCTTATCAAAGCTTATATCTGTCCAATCTCCAACATAAGTCCCTATAATAACGCCTGCAGTAGGGACATTATCTATGAATTCATTAGATATTTCGTTGGCCATATAGGTCATGGTAGGATTATGTCCGATAAGAATTACGGAATTCGTCTTATCATCAAGAGCATACATACTATCTAGATAATTTTGTGGACGGCCATGATAAAGACTAGCTTCCCAATATGGCAAGCGTCTACTCAAGTCCACATCGACCAAAGCCTGAGTCGTTTCCTGTGTCCTCTGAGCATCACTACTGATGATCAAGTCTACTTCTCCAAGATTTTTTTTCAACCATTGTGCCATACGAGGAGCGTCTCTTTTTCCTCTTGCGTTCAAGGGTCTCTGATGGTCGGTAAGCGTAAAATCTGACCATGATGACTTAGCATGCCTCATGATCGAAATGGTTTTTCTGTTCATAATGTGTTCTATTCTTCGTTGTAGGCTATAACTAATGACTATATTGCAAAGTTGCCTGATACCAAATAAGTATGCCACAAATTAAAATTAAAAAATTAGATTTAGTTGAAAACACTTGTACTGAGGCACATCTAGTCTTAGCAGAAGAATTATTGGATGAATCCAAGTATGCATTAGACACAGATCAGGAGCAAATTTCAATTTCTTTAAAGTTAAAAAAAGCTGAAGCTGAGGTCTGGAAGAGTGATTTCGATACGGCAGAATACCATTGTAGTTGTACAACTTTTCAAAAAGAATCTTCCTGTGAGCATGCCGTAGCCGCATTGATCAAGTTTAGATCATTCTTGACGACACTAAAATCAACTACCCCTCGCAAAAAAAGAAAAGCTTCTGGCAGAAATAAGGGAATAGATGTGTCTACTATCGTGAATAATATTCCATCAGAAGATCTACTGGCCTTTCTCAAAACTTATGCCTCTAAGGATCGAAGGTTTTCGATTGCGCTAAAAACTCGCTTTGCACATAAGGTAGAGCTTAGAGACAATACGCTTAAGTATAAGCAAATACTTGATTCTATATTATCACCAGTATCACAGCGAGAAAAGAAAACTAAGCTTACAGATCTACGTCAATTATGTAAGGTAATCATCGAACTGAGTGGACAGGCACAAGATATGATTTCCATACACCAGCATATAGAGGCTTTTGATATACTCCAAGTAATCACTAACAAATGGGAATACGTAAAAAAGAATCAAGTACCCGATGTAGAGGTATATAGCGATCTTCAAAAATCAATACATACCAGCTGGTATCAACTCAGCAACAAGACGTTAGCGCCTGATCTTATCAAAAGGATCAATGTTTTCTTTAGAGAGTTGATCTCCAAAACATATTTCTATCCTTGGTCAACCCAATATAACTGTGGAGAGATTAGTTTTCTTTTTGCCAGTACTCAAAAAGATAAATCTGAGCTTGCCTCTCTACTGAAAGAGCGACTCCAAAAAGCAATTGATATACAGCTGAAAGCTAAATTATATTGCTTGGTATTCAGAGCTGATGAAAAGACACTCAAGGGACATATCAAAGAATTAATAGAAAATCCGAAAATCATACCTAATGTGATCGAGCATCTTAATATGCTTAGGTCGTATAATACAGCCAAAGATCTCATCGAGGGCTTACTCGATCATAATATTACTGCAAGTCTCAAAATACAAGAGCTGCAGCTAGATACACTGCTCGGTCTAAAAGAGTGGGATACCGCAATAGAAAAATGCGCCCTGCTATCTAAAAGTACTCATCGACTGAGTTACTATAAAAAATCACGATCCATCATCGAAGAGAGCTATCATAAGCAACTCTACCATAAGACGGTATCATTGCTAGATGATGCACATGGCAAGGATGACTATTTCCGTATAAGTATCTATCACATCGAAGACAAATGGGAGGAAATCCTCAACTACATAGAGGCTAACCAAGACTTTTTGATCGCTGAGCGATATGCTGCTTATCTCAATAAAAAGGATGAAGATCGGCTCTCTGCATGCTACATCAAGCTGTTAGATGATTATTTTCAAAATCATATCGGCGAAAAAGCCAATGAATTTTTACTAGAAATATTAGATTCGCTGCGTCGACAGCGTTGTACAGAAGTAGCTGATGATATCGTTGACTTTGTGAAGACAAAGTTCCCTATGAGACTTGAATTTGCCTAAACTATACTTTAATATATTTTATGATCAAAGCTTGCATTTTTGACCTAGACGGAGTGATTGTAGACACCGCTAAATACCACTTTCAAGCATGGCGCAGATTGGCCAATGATTTAGGATTTGACTTCACAGAAAAACAAAACGAACAGCTGAAAGGAGTATCACGTATGGAATCCTTGGATATTATCCTTGGGTTTGGCAATAGATCATTGAGTCAAGAGGATAAACTAAAATACTGTGCTCTCAAAAATGAATGGTACGTAGAGTTTATCTCTAAAATGGACCAATCAGAAATACTAGATGGAGCGGTAGATCTTTTGGATGAGCTTATCGATCAAAAAATAAAAATCGCCTTAGGGTCAGCAAGTAAAAATGCGGTACCCCTACTCACTCAACTAGGTATCATCGATAGATTTGAAATCATCGTAGATGGAACCAAAACCACCAAGAGCAAGCCTGACCCACAGGTATTTCTGATGGGAGCAAAAGGACTTGGCGTCAATCCCAATGAAAGTGTGGTTTTTGAAGATTCCATAAGTGGTATCCAAGCAGCACAACATGGAGGATTTCATAATGTGGCCATTGGTGAGGAAGACAACTTTCCTACTGCCGACTTTATCATTGCAGGACTACATGAAATCAGCTATAAGCGTATCATGCAAATATTTAACTAATAGAAGTCAATTTACATTTGAGTTATGAAAGATTATATCGTCGTCGATCCCTGGAAAATCATCGAAGATCAATATCGTCCCGAATACAATAAGATCTCAGAAAGCTTAATGAGTATTGGTAATGGAAAAATGGGCCAGCGAGCCTGTTTTGAAGAAAATTACTCTGGCGAGACCATGTCCGGATCTTATATCGGTGGTGTATATTACCCCGATAAAACGAAAGTGGGTTGGTGGAAAAATGGCTATCCAGAATATTTTGCCAAAGTGCTCAATAGTGTAGATTGGATCAATATACAAGTCACTTTAGATGAAGAAGAGTTAGATGTTGCCAAGTCGGATGTCAAAAGCTTTTACCGTGAGTTGGATATGAAAGCAGGTATCTTAAAGAGAGTTGTGCATCTAGTCACCGCTCAAGGAAAAGAAATCAAGATATCCTCGGAGAGATTTTGCAGTATGGATGATACTAGATTAGGTGTCATTAAGTATAACATAAGCTCTATCAATTATACCGGTAAAATAAGCATCAGGAGCGGGCTCAACTTCGATGTGAGAAATGAAGACTCTAATTATGATGAGAAGTTTTGGACGCCGGTAAAGGCTGTTGCATCAGAAGATCAGGTATATGTGCAGTCAGTCACTAAAAAAACGGGGTTTCATGTAGGAGCTGCTGTACAGCATCAGATAGATCATCAAGCTGAGGTATCTTGTGGTTTTATACAGAACGAAGATCAGGCTTATGCCCACTTTATGACTGATATGCAAGATGGTCAAGAACTTACGATGTATAAGTTTACCGCAATCAGTTCTAGTTTAGATTTTGAAGTAACAGCATTAGAAAAAGAGCTTTGTCGCATATGTCGCGATAGTCTCAATACGGGGTATGATAGATTATGCAATAATCATATCTCCAGTTGGTCTAAAAAATGGGATTTAGCAGATATCCAAATCCATGGAGATGACTCTGCCC
>JAHDGW010000275.1 GCA_020631635.1 Saprospiraceae bacterium | reverse complement strand
GTAATCAATCCAGCGGATGTACTCAGTTTTTTCAAGGTCATAGAGTTAGCATCAGCGTCATACACCAGCATACCAAAGGTGTTATCATTTTCAATCTCAATATCGTATGGTAGGCCATTAGTGGCAAGATTATACTCACTTTGCAGATTAAAACCAAAGTCATACACCTGCAACTTGATAGGTGCTGTCGGGTCAAAATTTTGAAAATCATTATCATAATGAAAGCGGTAGATTTTATCATTATGAAGTCTGATTACACTTTGATCATTATCCATATAATCTACCATAATGATCGAGTTGAGGATACCATCTTTACTTACTTTCAATAATCGAGAGTCTGATAGGGCAATATAATCTCCATTATCTTGCATATAGAGCTCATAGTACCAGTCATCCTCTTGAAAGGACTTCATATCGCAGATCCAAGCATCAGTTACAGCTATCGACTCATCGATCTCCTCATCCGTCACTATGGTTTCATCGATATCTGTACAACTTGCTAACAGGAATAACAAACACATGGGTAAAACTAATCGGCTCATGCTCTTGAAGTTAATATTTAAAGTCTTCATTTTTTGATTTTTTGATTCTTGTAGAATAATTTTTAATGGCTGAGCTCTAGATGGTTGTATACCCTCAACACTACTATTATGAATGGAGTTAGGAAAACGCTGTAATGGATGGAAAAAAAGTTTAGGATATTCTACAAAAAAGATAAAACCCAAGAACCATATAATGCATTGAGCGCCTCACTCCTATACTCCTCCAACGGCTCAGTCAACCAAGAGTCCGTACCACCCACTCCCATCATGAAGGCATCCAAGCATAAGTAGTTACACATATCTAAAACGATTTCATGAGCATGCTTCTCCCCTCTTTTCTCAACCGTATACGACTCTGGCGAAGCAGGTAAATAACTAAATCCAAAAGCTTGATGAGACGAGATTTTTATCTGACTGTTGGCATTTGAAATGATAAGTTCTTTATTTTCTGTTCTGTATCCGCAGACTTGCAGAGCGATGTAGGGTTCAAGAATGTCATGAACTGTGGTTTTATAATTGCCCCAATAAGCTGAGCTTTTACGATCTGGATAATTTTCATGTGGACCTCTGCCATAATATTGAATCTCTGACCATGGTTTATCAAATGCAGCAAGCAAACCAAATCTTGGGATCTTTAAGGATTCACCTAAAGGAGATAGTTCTACATCTATACGAAGACCCGTATCAAGAATTGAGTATTCCAATTTGATGTCTAGTTCAAGCACTTCGTGATGATAGTGAAATAGTAGTTTTCTTTGATTAGTGCTTGAGGACTTTGGTATGAGCTGTTTATGCGCATTTCTACAAGCATCATATTTCCCATAATAATCATAACCAAAATCATTGTCATTAGGCGCTTTCCAAAAATTGAAACGTATTGGGTTAGACAGTATTTCCATTCCAAACTTTGAAATACTAGATACCATGCCCGAATCCCTATTAATCTGAACTAACAAATCGCCAACTGCATATAGATATCCATTTTCAGTTTCTTTCCAAAGCGTCTGAGTATTTTGAACTAAAATTGGAATATCAGTGGATTCAAAAAGTAAAAATTGATTGGATCCTATTTGCACCTCTGTTTTTAAATCATAAACCTCTACATCCAGAAATATATCATCATCGCCTTGTAAAGCACTTGAAAAGTCAAGGTCAAGTTTGCTTTCTTGCTGTGCTTGCACCTTTATCTCTAGTCTGCCAGATTTCTGCTCCCCGCTCCTACTCCATAATGTATAGTTTATGGAAAGTTCTAAATCTGTGCTATGATATTCATTTCTACATATCAATATGCTGCGGTCATATCGCAATTGCACTGGATAATAAAAATGAATCATCTCTTGCACATGTGGATGCGGAGACCGATCTGGAAAAAGTAATCCATTAATACAAAAGTTATCATCACTTGGCACATCTTCTGGACCAAAATCACCACCATATTTCCAGTACTTCTTACCATCTTCCTCGGTTAATATTCCTTGATCCATCCAATCCCAGATAAAGCCTCCTTGAAACATCGGATAGGCTCTGATTAGATCCCAATACTCTTTAAAATTCCCCAAGCTATTGCCCAGGGCATGTGCATATTCGCACATGATCAATGGTTTATCTGGAATAGACTCTAGATATGCTTTACAAGCATCTATCGTGGGATACATCGGGCAGAAAATATCTGTATTTCTACCACCATGTGCTTGCTCGTATTGGATCGGTCTGGACTGATCTTCCAACTTTAACCAATCATAAGCTATGTCAAAACAGATGCCATCACCCGCTTCATTTCCCAATGACCAGATGATGATGCAGGCATGATTTTTAGCACGATGATACATCCGTTGTACTCGATCCAAGTGAGCCGCTTTCCACTCCTCATGCTTCGCAAGACTCTCTTCTTCATATCCCATTCCGTGGCTTTCAATATTAGCCTCATCTACCACCAACAATCCATACTCGTCGCATAGCTCATACCATCTTTTAGCATTCGGATAATGGCTATTTCTTACTGCATTGATGTGGTAGGATTTCATAAGCTCAATATCCTTTATCATATCAGCCTTGGTAATCACATGACCATTTACTTGATCATGCTCATGACGATTGACGCCTTTGATGAGTAGTGGTCGGTAGTTGAGCTCCAAAATTCCATTTCGTATGGCTACATTCCGAAAACCTATTTTGAGCGATCGTATATCTATGAGCTGATTATCATTCCATAACTCAAGTGTCAGCGTATAGAGATGAGGAACTTCATCAGACCAAGGTTGGATTTGGCTAATCAAACATTTGGATATTATCTGGTCGCCAGTAGATTCCGTAATATTCTCACGAATTGTTGATTCGCCATCGCTCAATTTTGTTTTCAATATAAAACCCTGTGCCTCCTTACCTACATCAATTTTGATATCTAATTGACCTAATTCATCACGATGATAATCTGCCAATACCGTATAGTCTTGAATTGCAACTTGGGGCAAACTATAGATGAAAGGCTCTCTCTCAATACCCGAAATGCGCCACATATCTTGGCACTCTAAGTATGATCCATCGCACCATCTAAATACTTGTGCAACAATAAGGTTTTCGCCATCTGTCAAGTAATCCGAAATCTCAATATTGATCTCTGTTTTGGAATCCTGATTATAGGCTACAAACTCACCGTTCACCCAGAAATAAGAAGCACTACTTACTGCAGGGAAACAGATAAAGACTCTTCTACTCTCCCATTCATCGGGTATATCAAAGGTCTTACGATAAACACCCACTTCATTATCCTTGGGGACGAATGGTGGATTTTTATCGAATTCATATCGATCATTGACATAAATAGGATAACCATAGCCCAAGAGCTCCCAATTAGATGGCACCGATATGTCATCCCAATGATCATCATCAAAATCAAGTTGTTCAAAACCTTGAGGAAGCTTATTTCTATTCTTCTGCCAAGTAAATTTCCAAGATCCTGATAGAAACTTCTTGTATCGATTCTGCTGATCAAAACATTGTGCTGATACTATATCATGGTATGGTGGATCGACTAGAATTTTGGAAGATTGACCTAGGTTAAAAACCGAAAGATCCTCTAGCCATGCGTAATTAGGTCCGAGTAGTGATGACATATATTGGAAACTACATTATGAATCCAAATTACCATTTTATCAGCGTCTTAGTTCTAAATAAATTGAATTATAGCATTTGTCAAATCGAGTATTCAATAGCATCTATTAAGAAAACACTGTGCAATCCTTGATTAGCTCTAAAGACTGTTCTTTTATAGACTTGAACTCTGTGGAATCCCAGTTATGATAGCTTTGAAATTCATCCATAATAAAGTCGAAATTATCGATCACCGAATGTACATCAAAATATAACCTACCCGATCTACGATTGAAATAATCATCCGGTAATACCAAGGCTTCATACTCAATACCAAATGCGATCTCTGCTTTGATGATCGCTCTTTGTATATCTTCTAATCCATATGATTTAGCAGTTTCCAAAATAGCCTCTGCATTTTTACCATAAGTACATCATAAGCCGTTATCAAATCAGCATTCTTTTGAAATAAATTGTGATGATACAACTCAAAATCTTCATAATCTGAGAAACTATCGACATGTATATCATACTCTTTGGTAGTACAATCTACTGGAGACAATGATTCGTTTCGCTTGATTACGAGATCCACGATACGCTCTGCCATCTTTCTAAAACCAGTAAGCTTACCCCCTGCAATAGAGATCAGCCCTGTTTCTGATTCGA
>JAHDGW010000274.1 GCA_020631635.1 Saprospiraceae bacterium | reverse complement strand
CAATCCTAGAATATTGTATGCCTCCACATGGAGAGTACGTCGTACTCCTCATAGCCTTAGTAGTGGTGGCGATGGATCGGCGATCTGGAAATCTACGGATAGCGGTGAGACATGGACTAACATTTCTGAAAACGAAGGACTCCCTGAGGGCACTTGGGGTATAACAGGGATCACCGTATCACCAGTCAATGGTGACCGCATCTGGGCGATCATCGAAAATGACAAAGGCGGAGTCTATCGATCCGATGATGGTGGCGAAACCTGGGCTAAAACCAATGATAGTCGATCACTCAGACAACGAGCATGGTACTACACTCGTATCTATGCAGACCCTAATGATGCAAATGGCGTCTACGTCGTAAATGTAAATTATCATCATTCTGTCGATGGCGGCAAGACCTTTTCATCGCATCGAGCACCACATGGTGATCATCACGATCTTTGGATCGCTCCAGAAAATTCTAATCGGATGATTATCGGAGATGATGGTGGAGCTCAAGTTAGCTATGATGGTGGTGAGACTTGGAGTACCTATCATAATCAACCTACCTCACAGTTTTATCGAGTGACTACGGACAACGATTTCCCCTATCGCATCTATGTAGCACAGCAAGATAATAGCACCATTCGTATACCTCACAGGACTCAGGGATGGAGTATCTCAGATGATGATTGGGAGTCCACCGCTGGTGGTGAATCTGCGCATATTGCCGTGGATCCTAAAAATAACGATATTGTATACGGCGGTAGCTATGGAGGATTTTTGACACGAGTCAATCATGACAAAGGTACCGTAAGAGCCATCAATGTATGGCCAGACAACCCCATGGGATACGGTGCAGAAGGTATGAAATATCGCTTTCAATGGAACTTTCCTATTGTATTTTCAAAACATAATCCTAAGAGGCTCTACACGGCAAGTAATCACCTCCATATGACCGAAGATGAGGGCCAAACTTGGAAAATTATAAGTCCTGATCTTACCCGAAATGATAGTACTAAGTTAGTTTCTTCTGGAGGACCTATCACTAAAGACAATACGGGTGTAGAATATTACTGTACCATCTTCGCAGTGAACGAATCGCCCTTACAAGAAGGACTCATTTGGGTAGGATCTGATGATGGACTAGTACATCTCACTCGTGATGGTGGTGAAAACTGGGATAATATAACGCCAAGCAATATGCCTGAGTGGACCATGATCAACTGTATCGAACCGAGCCCTTACGATGCAGGCACTTGTTATGTGGCAGCGACTTCATATAAACTCGGCGACTATAAGCCCTATCTATACGTGACTCGTGATTATGGTCAGACTTGGCGAAAAATCACTAATGGCATAGATGCTGAGCATTTTACAAGAGCCATTCGTGTCGATCCTATAAATAAAGGCATCCTCTACGCAGGCACAGAATCGGGAATGTACATCAGCTATAATGATGGTCAATCTTGGCAGTCACTACAGCTTAATTTACCAACCGTTCCTATTACGGACTTAGTGGTAAAAGAGCAAAATCTGATTGCTGCTACTCAGGGTAGAGGTATTTGGATTTTGGATGACCTATCCTTGATTGCTCAAGCTTCTGATACACCTACAAAAGCTATGAATCAACTGTATCAACCCCTACCCGCATACCGTATGGGTGGCGGACAAAATAAAAAGGCGAAAGGCGTTGGCATGAATCACCCAGGAGGAATGAACGCCTACTATCACCTCGCCAACTATGATGAAGAAAAGGATACCATTAATATCCACATTACAAGTACCGCAGGCGATACGATTCAGACTTTTGGTACTCATCATGACCAAAAAGAGTACAAAATCGAAGTAGAAAAAGGCTCCAATCATTTCAATTGGAATCTAGCCCACCCTCCAGCCGAAAAATTTGATGGGATGATCTTGTGGTGGGGAAATCTTTCTGGACCTAAAGCAGTGCCTGGAAATTATCAAATTCATCTAGAAGTGAATGGTGAGAGTCAATCGCAGAGTTTTGAAGTCCTACGTAATCCAAACTCAGAATCTACTGAAGCTGATATAAAAGCGCAGTTTGATTTTGTACAATCCATTAATGCAAAAGTCACGGAAGCACATACTTGTATCAAAGATCTCCGAGTACTCAAGAAGCAAATGAGTGGATTCAAGAGCAGTACCAAAGATTCTACAATTATTACCGAAATCGATAGTATATCTTCTGATCTAAGCGCAATAGAAAAGGAACTCTACCAAACACAAAACAGAAGTCGGCAAGATCCATTGAATTTTCCAATCCGATTGACCAATAAGTTGGCGCATCTCAATAGTTTGACACAAATGTCTAACGGCGATTTCCCACCTACGGCGGCTGCTATAGCTGTACGAGATGAATTAGTTGCTTTGATTAATGAGCAACTCAGTAGCTATAATGATATCTTGGATAAGCGCATTCCTGCCTTAAATAAGATGATTCGTGAGAGGCAAGTGGATGTGATTGGAGTGTTTGAAAAGGAGTAAATCAAAAAAGCTAATATCTTGAGTCAAGTAGAGGGAATATCCGAAGAGCTGGACGATTATGTATATATCCAACGGCTTAATATAAATAGATTGAATAATCGAGTGCAAAATAATTGGTCTGTAAGAGATCTTCACAGAATCAAAGCAGTAGGACAAAAAGAATATCCCTTGGCCGCCTATGCTCGAGGTTTATTGACCCAAATCACAGGCGAGATTCTTTACCCTAATATAGTATTGGCTGGAAGTAATCTTGATTTTAGATCAGATCACAATGTGAGCAGGGAAACCTCAAAGTTATCGCTAAGTCCTAATCCAGTATCTGATATTCTGACCATAGAATATTCTGATTCTGAAGTAGAAATTATATCCTACACCCTTATTGATATCAACGGTAAACATATTTTAAGAGGAATAGATAAGCAATTGGATCTTTCAGCATATGATAGTGGAGTATATATCCTTCAACTTAGATTATCTAATGGTGATATGATTAATAGCAAGATTAGTAAAAATTGAGAGTACTTATTATTATAGTTTTTGATTACTGTGCAAAACCCTTTATTGCACAGCAAACATATTTCATTCAATCTTCACCATTTGAAACTACTGATCGTTTACCTCAAAAGGTTCTTAATTTACACGATAATTTTTTCATTGGAAATAAAATATTTTGTGGTAGCGAAAATGAAAAATATGCTTGTTTAGCTACCGTAAAATTTAATAAGTCAGGCGATATCATCTGGGAAAAAATTTACAATTGGACTGATGTCGGAAACATTGATATTATAGAAGAACGAAATGACACTATTTTTATGGCTGGAAATGAACTCATTGGTAATAATGTACAAACCATCAATTTATTAGGAGTAAGTCCAGATGGTGATAGTTTATTCCATAAACCTATTGACCTTGTTGATGATAATTTTATACAGTTTTTCTTAAACGGGATGCATCTATCAGGCTCTGATGTATTTTTCTATGGACAAACCAGCAGCATCCCTGAGGATGAGAGTATCTGCCGTATCGTCAAATACAATTTCAATATAGATCAAGTAGATGTCTGGGATTATATCGCTGACGAAGGTATCTATTTCCCCTCATGGGATATGGAAGAAGATCAAGATGGTAATCTACTCATCTATAATGAGCGGTACAATGTCAATGACATTGATGAAATTCTTGAAATTTTAAAAATTGACAAACAAGGAAATATTCTGGATCAGATAAATCTTTCGGGTCCAAGATTCATTAGAGTGGGCTATAATTTTATTCTTCTAGAAAATGGAAATTACTGCTTCGTAAATGCCGCAGCACTTAGCTCTAGCAGACCTAAAATTCAAACTTCAGACCCAGATGGAAATAAAATATGGGCTTATGAGTTTCCAAATCCTATAATGGTTGATTTTGCTGGTTACTATGATATCAATGAACTTCATAAGGCCGACAATGGGGATATTATCACTGTAGGTACTCGTAGAAGAGTTTTTGAGCTCGGTACTGGTACCGATATCTTCCTTGATCGATTCACTTCTAATGGAGAGCTCCTTTGGGCCAAAAACTACAATACGCTCGAAGACGAGGCTACGATGGCTTATCATCGATATTTTCCCACCGATGTCGATGAATTTGAGGATGGTAGTCTCATCGTAGTAGGTACCGCAGCGCATCATGATGATATTGTACTCCTTCGAGTTGGTGCTGATGGCACTTTAGAAGGCGTAGAAGGCAATGATGATATTGCAGTGAGTACTGATGACGTAGCGGATGATCTCATCTCCATACTCTACCCTAATCCTACGGATGGTCTTATCAATCTT
>JAHDGW010000273.1:2840-4334 GCA_020631635.1 Saprospiraceae bacterium | reverse complement strand
ACGTGGAGAAATGTATGTAAAAAAGCTACATTTCTCCGCACAAAAAATCAGATTACATCCAATCTTCTCGACTACTCTCTACCAAAAACAATAATCTATCTTTTAAAGTCATGGCCGTTGACAATTCTAAAAATGGTAGGGTTAGTGGGCCAGAAGCCGTATATATTTTGAGAGAGGCAAGCCCATACCTCAGTTGATAAGGACTACGCATCAGCCTTACTGCTTGTACTTTATGAGTCCATATAATACTGTTTTTATCAGCATAACGCCCACCACGTATCCGTAACAACTCATCCGTAAGCTGATATTTGAGCTTACGATATCCTATGATAGAACTATACATCCAATGCCCCATCAGTAATGCCCCACCAATCCATATCAAGTGTTCTGTTAAAATAACCCCTACCGTAATGATGACTAGTGCCAGCAAGATACTGTAAAACAGGCTTCGATACATATATCGAATATTGACCTGGTGCCACCTCTCATTTGGGTCTATAGCATGACCAAAATAGTAATCGCAGACCCTATCTATATGTAATTGACTGACCCCAGGTACTTTTATTGATTTCTTAGTATTCACTGCGATACTAGACGCCTGCTTCATCGTCAATTTATGGATGCCAAATAATTTATTGAGCAGAGTATTTTCCCAACCAACAATCTGAATCTTACGATCCAAAGCAGAATATTCTGATCGATTGAATAATCCATGCCGTACCTTAAAGCCATCACCATGACGCCAAAATGTAAGGTCAAAATAGCTAAGTACCGTACGTACTAGAGAGACTATAAATGCAATACCAAAAAATAGTAATACAAAAAATACGATAGCATAAAAACCCATGCTCCAATCTACCTCGGGTACCTTACCCTCATAGTCCTCTGCCTCTATACCTGCCTGCTCGAGATTTTGAAAGATCCAAAACATAGCGAGTATTATCAATCCCGCAGAGCGAAAGTGATTTTCAGTAACACCAACCTTAATCAAGTCTACAAAGCCTAATCGGATGATTGGTTCTAGTTCTTCTACAACTGCTGCTTGCCTCTCTGCATCTATATCTTGATCGATGGTCGATGCTACAAGATCCTCCTTTTTTGACAGGAGTAAGTCACGAAGAGCATCCGCCTTAGCCTCAGATATGGCAT
This sequence comes from Saprospiraceae bacterium, assembly GCA_020631635.1. Lineage (GTDB taxonomy): Bacteria > Bacteroidota > Bacteroidia > Chitinophagales > Saprospiraceae > JAHDGW01. The sequence continues at coordinate 3,185 of JAHDGW010000273.1, read as the reverse complement.
CCAACTCAAATTCATTTTTGACTGATCCCGCTGTATCAATATTGAGTTTAACTACAGAGAGTAACCTATGCAATATGTTTTGCTCTTTATTGATAGTCTGTACTCGATCTACAGGAATACTAATTTTTGTTTTTTTAAAAATTCCTTTTTCTATCACGAGCTCATCCTCATCGATATAAAAATAAAATTTGAAATATGACCAAATACCAAAACCCATACTGAATAAACCAAAGAGTATGAGTATGTAAAACCAGTAGTCCACTCCTTCTGAATTTCTACGGAGTAAAAATATAAGTATAAAAGGCCAAGCTTGTCGTATTACTACTTTGTAAAACTTATAAATGT
>JAHDGW010000273.1:0-2830 GCA_020631635.1 Saprospiraceae bacterium | reverse complement strand
TCAAAATTCCATTCATTCTTCTTCATCCTGAATAGTCTTTTGAAGAATGAATGACTTCATCTGATCTGCACGTACGGGGTTGAGTCCAGCAATGGTAAGATCACTATTAGACCCTCCAGCGGTATATATTTTAAGTCTTGATAGTTCAAATACTCGATCTAGGATACCTTGATTAACCTCGCAGTGTTGCACTCGATTGAAAGGGATAGTAATATGTGATTGCCAAATTAAGCCTTTTTTAAATCCAATATCATACTGTCTTATGGCAAATTTTCTTTTCCGAAAAGATAAGATTGTCATCATGATATTGAATCCTAATAAAAATAAGATAACTAGGAAAGCCCAGATATTAGGAAAATCAAAGTTTACCTCTCCTGATATAAGTAAAGCTGCCACTATAAACGTGATCACTATGTAGAGCAGACCTACAGAAATAAGCCTCACGTAGAGAAAGTTTTTCTCAATAGACTCATAGTCAATATGATCTACAGTGGGTAGTACCTTTGATTCAATCATTTCATTTTGAAAGTCTGCCATAATCTATGATTAATCCAATTGTTCTTGGAGTCGTTGGAGTATAATTCTTCCTTCCTTCAAATTCTTTACATTATCCTTGATCAAGATCAGAAAATGTCTTGATTGTTTCAAGGATAATCCGACCAGATGACCTTGAGTAGAGACATATTTCATAATATTTTTAAATAAGTCTGTCTCGTAGTATGCCGATTGGGCATTGGCAACAAAAAAGCACCTCATTTTTCGATTTTTTAAAGAAAATCTTTCAAAACCTAATTCCTTACATTTCCATCGTATCCTAAGACCATTGAATAACTCTTCTACCTGCCTAGGTAATGGACCAAATCTATCTACAAGTTTTTTCTTAAATGCCAATACCTTTTCTTCATTATCTATTTTATCCAGCTCGGTATATAGGAGTAGTCTCTCCTGTATGACAGAGACATATTCGTCAGGGATCAACATTTCTATATCTGTATCGACCTCTACCTCTCGTACAAATTGACGGTCTTTCTCCAAGTCTTCTTTGAAGAGGTCTTTAAATTCATTTTCTTTCAGCTCGTGCACCGCTTCTTCAAGTATTTTTTGATAAGTCTCATAGCCGATATCGGAAATAAAACCAGATTGCTCAGACCCCAACAAGTTACCAGAACCCCTTATATCAAGGTCTTTCATAGCTATCTGAAAACCACTGCCCAAGTCAGAAAATTCCTCAAGGGTTCTGATCCGCTTTCGAGCATCTGTGGTCAATACTGATATCGGTGGCGTAAATAGGTAGCAGAAAGCTTTTTTATTGGACCTTCCTACCCTTCCTCTCAGCTGATGTAGATCGCTCATACCAAAGTGCTGAGCATTATTGATAATGATCGTGTTGGCATTGGCAATATCTAGCCCCGTTTCTATGATATTGGTACATACAAGCACATCATACTTACGATCTATGAAGTCTAGCAAAGTCTTTTCTAGCTCTTTTGACTCCATCTGACCATGTGCTGAAGCAATATCTACATCAGGGCATAATCGACGGACCATTGCGGTAATCTCTGCCAGTGATTTTACTCGATTATGGACAAAGAATACCTGACCACCACGGTTAAACTCATAATAGATGGCATCCTTGATCAACTCATCATTAAATATTCTGCGCTCTGTATGTATAGGTTGTCTATTGGGGGGTGGAGTCCTGATAATCGATAGATCTCTAGCCGCCATCAGTGAAAACTGAAGTGTACGAGGAATAGGTGTTGCAGTCAACGTCAAGGTATCAACATTGACTTTAATATTTCTAAGTTTCTCTTTGGCAGCTACACCAAATTTTTGTTCTTCATCGATCACCAATAGACCTAAATCTTTGAAGCCTACCTCCTTATTCAACAGTGCATGAGTACCGATGACGATATCAACTTTACCATCTTTTAGATTTTGAAATACTTTCTTTTTTTCAGCTGTACTCCTAAATCTATTGACATAATCCACCGTAACACCAAACTTTTTAAGTCGCTCTGAAAAAGTCTTATAATGCTGAAGAGCAAGTATAGTGGTAGGTACCAAGATCGCCACCTGCTTACCGCCAACGACAGCCTTGAAAGCTCCTCGCATGGCTACTTCTGTCTTGCCAAATCCTACGTCTCCACATACGAGACGATCCATGGGATATTCTTTCTGCATATCCTCTTTTACGGCCACGGTAGCCGCAAACTGATCTGGTGTATCTTCGTAAATGAATGAGGCCTCCAGTTCATTTTGCAAATAACCATCCGGTGGAAAAGCAAAACCTTTCGACGCCTTACGTTGTGCATAGAGCTTGATGAGCTCCTTGGCCATGTCTTTTACCTTCTTCTTAGTCTTGCGCTTTAGGGTTTTCCAAGCATCACCACCTATCTTGCTCATCCTAGGAGGTGAGCCCTCCTTACCTACGAACTTAGATATTTTATGTAACGAGTTGATACTTACATATAGGATATCATTATTTTGATAGATGAGCCTAACGGACTCCTGCTCGTGCCCATTAATGTTTATTTTTTCGAGTCCACTATATTTCCCTATGCCATGATCAATATGAGTTACATAATCACCAGGCCTTAGCTCTCTTAGCATTTTAAGATTGAGAGAGGCTTCCTTAGTGAATCCGCGCTTGAGCTTATATTTATGAAAACGATCAAAAATCTGGTGATCTGTGTAGCAAGCCACATTGATATCGGTATCTATAAATCCAGCATGTATTGATACATTGATAGGGTGATACTCAACTTTGGCATTGAGGTCTTCAAAGATGTTATAAAAGCGCTCTATCTGTCTAGCACTTTCAGTAAAT
>JAHDGW010000272.1:1852-4344 GCA_020631635.1 Saprospiraceae bacterium | reverse complement strand
TTCCATCAGAAGGCATAAGCTCCGTACAGCACTGACGGCTTTCGGAGTGGCTTGGGGTATTTTTATGCTTGTGCTCCTACTTGGCGCTATCAATGGCTTGCAAAACAGCTTTGAGTATGACTTCCGAGATGATGCCATTAATAGTATTTGGCTATACCGTGGTACCACCTCGATGGATTATAATGGACTCAATAAAGGACGTAGGATCCAATTTGATAATAGTGATTTTGAATATCTACAAAATGCCTTCCCTGAGATCGAAGATCTTTCGGGTAGATTTTATATATCCAGTAGCGAATTGGTTAAGTATAAAAAGAATGTACTCGCATTGAATACTCGATCCGTACATCCCGGGCATAAGGTTTTAGAAAACACGGATATTATACAAGGTAGATACCTCAACCAAAATGACTTGGATGAATATCGTAAAGTAGCCGTAATTGGGAAAATAGCTAAAAAACAGCTCTTTGGAGATGATGAAGATGCACTTGGTAAAGAAATCCAGATTGGCCAAATTGTATATAAAGTAATAGGTGTATTTTTTGATACTGGTGGAGAAAATGAAATGAAAAACATCTATATCCCAATTACTACTGCACAGCGAATATATGCGGATGGCAACCGCATACATCAATTGATGATCTCTGGTGGCGATCTGAGTATAGATCAAATGGCACAATTGGAAGACAAAATAAGAATTGGGATGGCCCAGCGCAAACAGTTTGACCCTGCCGACAGAAGGGCCCTTCGTATCAATAATCTCGCCAAGGAGTTTGAGCAATTTTCTAGTTTATTCAAAGCATTTGGTGCTATTACTTGGATTGTGGGTATATTTTCTATCATCGCCGGTGTCATTGGAGTAAGCAATATTATGCTCATCATCGTCAAGGATAGGACCAAAGAAATCGGTATCCGAAAAGCAATCGGGGCCACTCCCAGGTCAATTGTAGCCATGATCTTACAAGAAAGTATCTTCATTACTGGGATGGCAGGCTATATGGGAATGATCGCAGGGATCGGGATTATTGCATTAGCATCAGGTGTAGAGTCTGATTTTTTTAGGCATCCTCAAGTCGATTTGGGGATTGTTGTTTCGGCTACTTTAGTATTAGTATTCGCAGGCGGACTAGCAGGATTACTACCTGCCATCAAAGCCGCCCGTATCAATCCAGTAACAGCCATTAAATCAGAATAATATGATCGATAGAGATACATGGCAAGAAATTTTTTCTACGATCAAGAAAAATAAACTCCGTACAGGGCTTACTGCGCTTGGAGTCTTCTGGGGCATCTTTATGCTAGTCTTCTTATTAGGAATGGGTGATGGACTAGAGACTGGCGTTTTTAGAAATTTTGGAGCGGGTGCAAAAAACATTATGTATGTCTGGAGTTGGAAAACATCAGAACCTTATAAAGGCATGAAACCCGGCAGATACATCAGCCTTAAACTGGACGATGTAGAAACCATTAAAAACGATGTTTCTGGTATTGGTCAGGTTGCACCTCGCTATTACCTCGGAGATCGGCCCACGTACTATAAACAGATCAATGGCTCCTATGAAGTCAGAGGTCAAACGCAAGAATCTAAAGAAATCGATGGATACCTAATGGAAGAAGGGCGGTATATCAACCAAAAAGATATTGATGAAAACAGGAAAGTTGCCGTAGTGGGACTAACTGTTAAAAAAGAACTTTTTGGTGATGAGCCTGCTGTAGGAAAACGAATACGGATTTCTAATATTGATTTTCAAGTAGTTGGAGTCTTTTCTACCCCTAGCTTACAAGAGTGGGACTTAGAAGACCTAGAAGCGATCACATTACCCATAAACACTTTATACAAGAGCTTTGGTATTGAAAATAATAGTATAAGCAACCTCGTAGTATCTGCCGCTCCGGGAATACAGGTATCGCAAATCGAAGATGCCGTGAGGGCCTCTCTACGAAAAAAACACAGAGTGGCTCCAAACGACGATACCGCCATAGGAGGATTCAATCTAGAGGCAGAGTTTAAGAGTGTTCAAAATTTATTTTTTGGCATCAAATGCTTACTCTGGTTTGTAGGCGTAGGTACATTGATCGCCGGAATTGTAGGTGTAAGTAATATCATGCTCATCACGGTAAAAGAACGGACCAAAGAAATCGGAATACGAAAAGCACTTGGAGCTTCGCCTAATTCGATTGTGAAGATGATCTTGACAGAATCTGTATTCATTACTACTATCGCTGGATATTTAGGCATGATGGCTGGTACTTTTATCATCATAGCTATCAACTACCTTATGGTAAGTCAAGGCATCGAAAATGAAAACTTTTATGACCCCAAAGTGAATCTCACCATAGCAATAAGTGCTCTAGTGTTTTTGATTACATCAGGCACTTTAGCAGGATTGATCCCCGCATTACAAGCATCACGGGTCAATCCTGTAATTGCATTAAAAGATGAATGATGTTAATTTGAAAATATGCTATGTAGACAAGACAAAACAAGAATA
>JAHDGW010000272.1:0-1752 GCA_020631635.1 Saprospiraceae bacterium | reverse complement strand
AGATGAATGATGTTAATTTGAAAATATGCTATGTAGACAAGACAAAACAAGAATAGCCTAGAGATAAGCAGAAAGTCGACGACCCACGAAAACCGAAAACCGAACAACGAAACCTCTTAAACCATAAACAATTAAACCCTAAACCTAGAAAGTATGAAAAAAGGATGTCTAATAGCCGCTCTAGTAGTCCTCGGATTGATGTCCATAGGTCTCATTTGGTACTTCATAGGCCAAAACGATAAAGCTCCTGTAGAATACGAATCTACCAAGCCAGAAGTCCAAGATATCATCAAGAAAGCCGTGGCCAGTGGAAGTATAAAACCACGTAAAGAAGTCAACATCAAACCTCAAGTATCAGGTGTCATAGAAGAATTATATGTAGAAGCTGGTGATCTCGTCAAAAAAGGTCAGAAGCTGGCTTTGATTAAACTGATCCCGAGTGAAGTCAATATCAATAGTGCTAGATCAAATCTAGAATTGGCTAAAATACGCTACGAAGATGCGCAACGAGAACTCACTAGGCAGCGTAAAGTAAATACTGGCAAACTAGATGTACAACAAGCACAGGCGAACTATGATGTTTCTAAACAAGAACTCGATCGGCAAACGCAACTCAATCAAGAAGGTGTGATCTCTGATCAAGATTTGCTGCAATTTCAGCTAGATACAGAGCTTAAAAAGAATATTCTAGATAATATGAATATCACGGCGGGCAATACATTGGCGCAAGCAGAAATTGAACTAGATATCAGAAAACAAGAACTAGATGCGGCTCGGAATAATCTTCAATTACTACGAGAAGGTAAAACATCTAACTCTGGTCAAGTAGCCAATATCGTCAACAGTACCATGAATGGAATGGTATTGGATGTACCGGTAGAAGAAGGAAGCTCAGTCATAGAGCGAAATAATTTTAATGAAGGTACCAGTATTGCCACAGTAGCAGATATGGGCTCGCTCCTTTTTGAGGGTAATGTAGATGAAGCCGATGTTGGAAAACTTAAAGAAGGTATGCCGCTTGTACTCAAAGTGGGTGCCATCGACGATGAAGAATTTAAAGGAGTATTAGAGTTTATCTCTCCAAAAGGTGAGGAGCTGGAAGGAACGGTAAATTTCAAAATCAAAGCAGCCATTGTGGATAATACCTCTGAGACTTTCCTTAGAGCAGGCTATAGCGCCAATGCAGATATCATATTAGAGAAGCGAGACCAAGTCGTTTCTGTCAATGAAAGAGATATCATACTAGAAGATGAAAAATCATACGTAGAACTTGTCGTCGGAGATCAAGAGTATGAAAAAAAAGAAATCAAAACTGGACTTAGTGATGGTATCTTAATAGAAGTCACCGAAGGAATAGATACCACGACGCAGATCAAAATACAGAGTGACGGCGGACAATAATCTACATAGACCTATGGCTAAGAGATAAAAGTGATCCTTATCGATGAGGGTCGCTTTTCTTACTTCATAGGCCTCCATAAAGCTCTTTGGAAAACGAGTCTTACGTTTGATTTTGTATTTAAATTCAAAAATATCTAGCGCTCCATCATACTCCTCAATCAGGTCTATTTCTGCTTGATCGTAGGTTCTCCAAAAAAAGATATTCCGCTGAAGGCTATGTAACGAATGGGTCTTGAGTCGCTCCAATACACAGAAGTTTTCCCAAATTGCTCCTTTATCTAATCTAAAGTCTAGTGGAGAAAAATCATTGACCAATGCATTTCTCAGCCCCGTATCTACAAAGTATATTTT
>JAHDGW010000271.1 GCA_020631635.1 Saprospiraceae bacterium | reverse complement strand
AAATTGATAATATTGAACCCCTTATCCACCCAAGTTTCACCAATAGGAACATCTGGATCTTCTGTGGTATTATAATTTAAAGGTGGCTCTGGAGGATCTACCGATCTCAATAGAAAATCAACGGTTGCATCCATACCCGCATTGATCACATTTTGAAGTGACTCATAGTGGTGACCAAAAACCGTACGGCGTAAAAGATGGCTTGCCTCTTTATCGGTCCACGGTCCAATATAAGGTTGAAGACTTGTATTCATTGCTAGAATATTGGTGGTGATATTATCAAAACGAAATCCGATTAATGGATGTTACGTCAATATGACTAATTTACACCAATGAAGTTTAATACTCTGGTTAGAATACACAAAAAAACTACAAGCTCAATAAATTGATATGTTTACTACGCTTTACCCCATAAATCAGATGGGTATACTCCATCATCAATCAGCTTGGTCAACTTCGCCATCACGATAGGTTTATCGTCTTGATATGTTACGCCAAACCAGTTAGCCTCCGAACTCAGTACTTGAGTATCGATAGCACCTTCGTGGATGAGATTATCGATAACAAATGGAATAAAAAATTCAGATTTTAGTTCCATCCCACGATTCTCCAGAAAAGCAATGAACATGCGCTCCGCATGAGCAAAAAATCGATCATCGAATGCCCAGAGATTCATAGATACTAAGGTATCATCAGAAAGTTCCGATTTTTGATCACCATCTGGATAACGTACTACTCCATCTTCTTCTCGTTGGATATTAATACATTCTACTACTTTTTCTAGATTTCCATGATCATCACTGTAGCATACGCCTCTATTGACAGTACCATGATCTGACAATGTATTGGATAATCGATACCCGACTACAGCAAAATTCTTTTTAGACTCCTCTGATTTAAAGAAGTCAATCAACGTACTATAAGCATCGACCCCGTAATAGTCATCCGCATTGATTACAGCAAAAGGGCCATCTACTTCCTCGGCAGCCATCATTACGGCATGAGCAGTACCCCATGGTTTTTGTCTCTCGGGATGTACTTCTATCCCTTCTGGTATTTTATGAAGCTCTTGTGTCACAAAGGCCAACTCTATTTTATCTGCAAATTTCCCTTCAAAGAATTTTTCAAATTCTGATTGAAAGCTTTCTCTGATGATAAAAACTACTTTTGTAAATCCAGCATTAATGGCATCATAAATACTGTAATCAATAATGGTTTCTCCATTAGGACCAAAGGCATCCATTTGCTTCAATGCTCCGTATCTTGATCCCATACCTGCTGCTAATACGACTAAAGTGGCTTTCATAAATAAAAAGATAATTGTTTGGCAAAATAAAGCCCCTTTAAGGTTCAAGAGGCTTTGTTTTTATTTTTATACAATTGAGACTTGAATAGTCCTTCGAAGCCTCATTTAATTTTTGAACGGTCTTAGAATCTCATCAATTTGGATCTCTCTCCACATGCTGCTTGACCAAAATATCCGATACCCCAATTTAATTCAAATACAATCCCTGCAAATACTGGATTTGTACTACTTGCTCCATCCAGATTTAGATTAATATTTCCTACAGGTTCTCCTAATGCGGCTCCGCCATCACTTACTACATCCGTAAATCCATACTCAAATCTTAAGCCTAAGATGCCACTAAAAGCACCATCACTACCGATGACATATGCACCAAAACCAAGGACTCCAGCAAAATTAGTACTATTATAATTATCGGTAACTGAGACAGGACTTGCTAATCCTTCTCCAGATCTATCTACCTCACTCCAAAGTGAAACTTTAGGTCCGATTTCAAAGTATCCGAGATTTTTACTCGTTCGGAATAAAGCATATATATCTAGTGACGAATAGTCTACGTCTATATTGGTGATACTAGCTCCTGTCTTATCCTCATATAGAGCAGTCGAGCTCCTAAACATGGCCTCCAATGCCAGTCCTGAGTATGCATAATTAATACCTATTTTACCACCATAAGCCAATCCATTTCCAATCTCAAATGCATAATCTCCACTATCGGATATATTTTGATTGATCATACCAGTATAACCATATTGTGCTTTTACACCGGCATCAAACCACCACACATCATTGCGCTGATCATAACTAGAAATAAATAAAAAACATCCAATAAGGGTGAAAAACTGTTTCATATAAAAATTAAATAATCGTTATCAATGCCTCTAATTTACATATAATGTTTCACTAGCATATGTCTATAGATGAATTTTGTTTTTAATCAATTACTTTTTACTCGTTATCCCGTAGGAAGCCTGAGCCATAAAAGATTTTGGAAAATCTTCTACCCCCTCAAAACCGAGACTAATATCTCTACCAGAATGAGGTATATGCGCAGTACCAAAAGCATAGTCCCAAATGGCTAAGCTTAGACCAAAGTTGACGCCATATTGATGATCATCGGGTAAAGTTTTGCTATGATGCCATATATGCATTTCTGGACTATTAAATAAGTATGGCATAGCCCTAGATAGCACAAAATATCCAAAGAAGGCGAGCCCAATAATAAAGCCTAGTTTTAACGCGATAGAGCTATCGACTAAAAAGCTAATGTCTGCAATACCCAATATACAGGACAGCCCTATGACTATGCATAAAAACAATCCTGTCCACTTAGGACTGATCGAAATATTACTATGATTGTAATGACCAACCGCAAGGGTAAAAATATGAATAATAAAAAAATCATGTAAGTTGAGGCCAAGTAAAGCGAGAGGTATGTATTCGATCGATCGATATACAACAGTCTCCATCCAGTGATATCGCAAATGAGCCGCAAAACCCATCTCTCTGACACTATGATGTACTTTATGAAAATTCCAAAGAAAAGGAACTCTGTGCAATAATCGATGCGTCCACCATTGCACAAAATCACGGACTATAAATCCAACCAATAAAATCAGCCATAGCGGAGCAGATACGAGTGGATTAGACGATTGTAGGTCGATGCCCGTCAAGGATAGTACTAAGTCATTGAAAAACATAACCACCACATCACTGGCCGCATTGTAAATCAATAACCAGAAGAGGAAAAAATTGAAGAACATGTAGAAGAAATCCAACCAAAAGTCTTTTCGGAATTTAGCCTGGTCTTTTCTCCATGGTTTGATCCACTCTAAGCCCAAGAAAAACAAAGAGACTATGATGAGCCACCAGAAATAAGATCTCGTACCATTGAAGAATATTTCTTGGTACAAGTGATTAGCATAGCCACTATATGAATCTAGTATGCCCTGTAGTAGAGAGTCCATTACTTTATTCCATTCATTTCCTTATAGGCAAGATAGCCTCCCTTGATATTCGTTAATTTTTTAAAACCCGAATCACTCATGATCTCAGAGGCCGTAACGGACCTTCTTCCTGAGCGACAAAAAATGAGGTAATCCGACTCCTTATTCATCTTTGTGATCAATTTTTGAAAGTCGTCCGATTTGACATTTATGTTGATAGCACCAGGAATGGAACCTTCACTGTATTCTTCAGGAGTTCTCACATCTATAAGCACTGATTCTTTTGTCATTCTATTGGTGAGTTCGCTCATCTCGATATTTTGAAACTTTGCATTAGACGCTGTATTTTGTTGGCAAGATTTCATCGAGAATATTAAAATTAAAGTCAGAATGCTTAGTATTACAGTATGTTGAAATTTCATTGCTTCTTCTTTATATCGTTATTATTTATAACGGGAACATCTTATTCCCAAATACAATTTACGCAACATATTGATAAGGAAATAGATCAGTTAGGGGTAAATGTGAATCTGCCGACTGATCATTTTCTGAAAATGTATCCTACTAAAGAATGGGATGAGCCTCAATATGATCTTGTACTGAGAAGTGATAATCAACAATATGAAGTAAGATTACTCATGGATGCGATCGACAAAAAAGATGATTTCAAAAACCACCTCAACTTTGAGCTCCAAAAAACACTATGGCATATCGCCAAGAATGACGATCACATTATCGAAATCATGGAGCTCAGCACTACACAGAAAAAAAGCTTGAATGTTGACTGGGCTATGAAAACAAATTTTAGCCCAAAGGAGGAATTTACAATATACAGTAAGGCCCGTATGTATAGCTTATATAAAGATAGCCGTGGCTACCTTCAAATTGTATATCTATACGATGACCCTACAGTAATTCCTGATCATCCAATTTTTAGTTTTTAGCTTACTCTTTGACCCAGATTGTGCCCGTACGAGTAGCACTTGTACCCCAATCAAAACCTAGGCACGTGCTTACTCCTGCAGAACCCCCTAAAGTGCAAAGCAATACACAGTTTTCATCATATATAGCCGCAGTGTCGTCATCATTACTACAGTTTTGGTAGGC
>JAHDGW010000270.1 GCA_020631635.1 Saprospiraceae bacterium | reverse complement strand
GAGAAGGGTAGTGCTAAAAGCATAAAAGCAGCAAGTATGGTCAGTAATGCGCCGAGGATATTGATGACTACTCCTGAGTTGATCATTACTTGAAAATTTCTTCGACCTTATGTATCGCTTCTGGCATAGCGAGAATTATCACCTTATCGCCTAGTTCGAAAGTGAAATCACCATTAGGAACAATATTATTTTCGCCACGGATAATACCCGCAATGATGGATGTTTTTGGTAGTCCAAGCTTTCGTATTGGATGTTGCAGTAGCCGATTCTTTTTATGAACAACAAATTCTATGATTTCGGCATTTACACCATGAAGACTTGCGATGGCCTCTACGCGACCTTTTCTTACAAATCTGAATATATTATTGGCTGCGATCAGCTTCTTGTTGATAATAGTATCAATACCGATATTTTGAGAAATGTGGATATAGTTTACATTTTCTACAAGTGCAACCGTTTTATATACCCCCAGTTCCTCTGCCATAAGGCTAGATATGATATTAGTCTCTGAGTTATCGGTCAGAGCAATGAATGCATCCATTTGCTCTAGGCCTTCGGTTTTTAGCGTATCTATATCATCTGTATTAGAATGAATGACAAGACAGTTTTCTAAAATTTCTACAAACTCTTTGGCAACATCTTCATCTTGTACTACGATGGTTACATCATATTGTTTTTCGATTTGTTGTGCAGTTCTCAAGGCTAGGGGAGTGCCGCCTACAATCATCACATGCCTGATAGGTTGTAGTTGCTTTCCTGCAAATTGCATCACGGACTCAATAGATTCGTTTTGAGTGGCAACATAGAGATGATCCCCTTTACGTAAAATAGTATTGCCGTTGGGTATAATCGTACGATGTTTTCGGAGAATGGCGATTCCTCGAAAATGAAACCCACTAGTTTGGTTACCGATTTCGGCAATAGATTGATTAATCAATGGGCAGGTAGAATCGAGTGTAAAACCAACGACCGAAATTTTACCATCCTCAAACTCAAATAAATCAGTAAATGATGCTCTCTGAAGCAATCGTTCGATCTCGAGAGCCGCCAGTTTCTGAGGCGAAATTAATACATCTACCCCTAGTTGATTGATAAGCTCTTTATGCTCTTCTTCTAGATGCTCAGCATTTGAAATACGAGCAATCGTATTATCCGCTCCTAGCTTTTTGGCCAACATAGCAGAAAGTAAATTGGCTTGTTCATGGGTAGTGACCGCAATAAATAAATTGGTCTTCTTAAGGTTAATCTGCTTAAGCACCTGTATACTTGATACATCGCCATGTACGGTCAGCACATCTAGATTTTTAGTTGCTTGATCCAACACATTTTCATTGATATCAATCAACGTAATGTCTTGATTTTCCTTTGAGAGCAACTCAGCTAGATGCAATCCAATGGCTCCGGCTCCAGCGATAACTATTTTCATATTCCTTATTCCTAACTAAGCATTGATTTAAGCTCTTAAAGTCATGCTAAAATGAGACATTCATTCCCTAGTTTTATTAGACTGACGGCTATGGGCCCACAAATGTAGAAAACAGAAAACTAGAAACAAGACTATTTGTCAAGCTCTTTTATAGCAAGTGCTTTCTCACTCTCCGATATATCGGTACTCTTAGGTGTAATATCCAACGTAGTTAAACGGTGTAATGATCTTCATCTCTTCTTTCAAGTCGGCTGAGATAGCAAGAGAATCTATGAACTCATGAATAGTCGATTTATTGATTTGGTGTTTTCCTCTAGTCAGCTCTTTCAATGCTTCATAGGGTTTGGGATAAGCCTCTCTACGCAATATATTTTGAATGGCTTCAGCTACTACAGCCCAGTTTTGATCAAGATCATGATCTAGTTTAGCTTTATTGAGTTCTAATTTTGAAAGCCCTTTCAAAATAGATTTAAACGCAATGATTGTATGTCCAAAAGGTACGCCAACATTTCGCAATACAGTACTGTCTGTAAGGTCTCGTTGTAGTCTTGAGATGGGTAATTTTTGAGCTAAATGCTGAAAAATAGCATTTGCCATCCCTAGATTACCTTCTGCATTTTCAAAGTCGATAGGATTGACCTTATGCGGCATTGCACTAGACCCAATCTCACCGGCTACAGTCTTTTGTTTGAAATAATCGATAGAAATATATGTCCATATATCACGAGCAAGATCTACTAATATAGTATTGACTCTCACCAAAATATGGAATAATTCTGCTAGGTGGTCATAATGCTCTATCTGGGTAGTAACCGTTTGCCTTTGTAATCTCAAATGATCACTAACAAAGCTATGAGCAAATCCTATCCAATCGATATCAGGATAAGTGACTTTATGAGCATTCAAATTGCCTGTTGCACCACCAAACTTTGCAGTATACTGTATAGTTTCAAGTTTTTTGAGCTGCATTTCTAGCCTTGTCACAAATACTTGAAATTCCTTTCCTAAAGTAGTAGGGGAGGCTGGTTGTCCATGAGTACGTGCTAGCATAGCAATACCCTTATATGCTGCAGCACATGACTTTAGCTGATCGATCACTTCATGCATTTTCGGTAAAAACACTTCTGTAACTGCATCTCGTATACTGGCTGGTATGGCGGTATTGTTGATGTCTTGGGACGTCAGACCGAAATGTATAAACTCTAGATGATCTTCATAAGATGTACCACGTAATTGTTCCTTTATGAAATATTCTACAGCTTTTACATCATGATTGGTAGTTTGCTCTATTTCTTTGATGCGCTGTGCATCTTCCACGGTGAAATCATCCGTAATCCTATCCAGTAATTGTTGATCACTACCTTCAGTATTAAACTGCTCTAGCTGTGGTAATGGCAGATTTATCAAAGCTTTGAAATACTCTATTTCTACCCAAACCCGATATTTGATGAGAGCATATTCGGAGAAGTAGGCTTCGAGTTCCTTAGTTTTACTGGCATATCGGCCATCTATTGGTGATATATTAGTGATCATCTATCGATATTTTGAAAACGAAAATAATGTATTAATACCGTTAATGATGATCTAGATTGAATTTGATTTTATATATTTATTTTGGGTTAATCAAAAGCGTTGTCATTAATAAACATCAAAATCAGAATTGTGAAAAAATTAATTTTAATTACACTTTCAATACTCCTATTAATCTCCGTAGTAAATAGCCAATCTACAGAAAAATTTATCAGGATACTCGGCAATGCAAAGCATGTCGTCAATAGTAACGGTATAAAGTTAAAAGCAACTCTACAAGAAGTCGCTCCCAATGAATATAGAAAAGTAAGGTATATATCGCTAGATGAAGTAAGAGAAAACCTAAACAAGGAATTGGCTACTATAGGCTTACCTTCTTCAGGGCTTGAAGAAATCTGGCCACCATCAAGGAATTATAATAAATCTCCTTCAGAAAATTATTGTATATACCTAAAAGATAAAGAAACAGCTAGGAAGGTGATGGATATACAGCAAGAGGGTTTGAGCTTTTCTGATGTGTCATATACCTTTGATAAAGTAGACCCTTCGGTATACGATGATTTGGCATTGGAAGCTATTGCAGATGCAAGACGAAAAGCCAAAGCACTCGCCAAAGAGATCGGAAAATCAGTAGGGGAGATCTTAAACCTGGAAGATCAGTCGAAAGTAGAATCAGCTAGATCATATAGTAGTTCAAATTCTAGTGATTCTAAAGGGATTGCTTATAGTGTCGTGGTCACCTTCGAATTGTTAGATTAATCGATTGGCATGAATCAATATACATCACTGATAGTACAAAGAGCTTTGGGCCTTATGGTGGCTATGGCTATAATGCCGTACACAAACCTTAGTGCTCAAAGTCCCGTGGTAAAGCTTAATATCATGGGATATAATAATAGTCTAAATGATCAAGAAATATCTGCGCCGGAGTCATATTTTATCGATGTTACTTTCAAAGAAAACAACAATAAATGTGATCCTGAGGTAGGGTATATTACGTTAGAAGAGAAAGAATATGATTTTGAAAAAGATCTCATTGCAGCGGGAATTGCTTTTGATAGGGCTAATATACGTACCGAGCTAAAAGATCTTATTGATAAAGATCGATCAAGTACGTACAGACATACCAGTACAGACTTACAAGAACTAAACAAAATATACGATATAGCAATCACAAATTTTGCAGAAGGGCTGGCAGTCTATTCTACATTTCAAGCTCATTCATTTGATCAAGAGGATGATAAAGCAGTTTCAGCATTGAAACATGCCTTACATAAAGCAAGAAATATCGCTAAGGGCTTAGGTAAAGATAAGATAGAAGTCGTGGCAATAGATGATTTGACAGTAGCTAGTGCATCGGGACTGCCTTCACCACGATCTGCTAGAAATGCAAGTAAACAAGTATTGGGAATAAACAACCGAAGTGGTGGAATAAGCAGACCGTATGATCATATCGGGGGTACTTATTCT
>JAHDGW010000269.1 GCA_020631635.1 Saprospiraceae bacterium | reverse complement strand
AGAACACGGTAGTGGAGCCGTCAGCATGGTATCTAAAATACATTGACCAAAACTTATATCTTCTATAGCAAGGTTAAATACATTTCCATCGGCGCTCAAATCCGAAATGGTTTGGAGAGTAGCATAGTCATATGGACCATAATTATCTGTACCTATCGTAACTATATATTGATTAGACATACCTACTATAGATAGTAACTCGAAGCTCAATTCGAATGTGTCATCAGACTCGGTATTTCCTGTATTATTATCAAAATAATCCGTGATATTGATATTTTGCAAAACAATTTCACAAGGAGAGCTGCAGCTAGGAGGAGGATTTATATCCAACGTTACTATACAGCTTGCATCCATATCATCAGATATGTCCTGCACGAATGTACCATCAGAAATCAAGAAAGGACCAATTGCTACTTCCGTGTCATATGCCCCATTGATAGATCCATTCATCGAAGACCACGTAGAGGATACATTTTGCCCTCCTACCGTCAAAGTAAAAGTATAAGTATCATCGCTTTCATCATTTTCCGTACCACTGTTATCACATAATAAATCGGATATTGAATAGGTAATCATACAAAGATCACTGCAACTAGTCAATGGCCCTATCGACTGCGCATTACTGCATTGTAGGTCTTGATTATCTACGATACTGATGTTGGGTGTCGAACAATCTGCTGGCAATGTAAATTGCTCTATAACACCATATCCATAACTGTAGCTTACGGTGCCATTGATCAACACATTATAAGTGTTATTACTTCCTCCATTAACTGCGCTGGCACTGATGGTTACCGTATAAAAGTCATCCGTAGGATCAGAAGGGGTACCAACAGCATCACATACATAATCCAACTGATCAAATGTAATATTGCAATTGGTCGAACAACTATTGAGCGGTCCTATATCCTGCGAAAGCTGACACCCTGTAACTGTATCAATAAATACAAATGTATAACTCATACCATCAGCAGGCACATCTATCTGATAATCAACGTTGTAATCAAAAACACCAAGAGGTTGACCAGCTTGGAAGAGTTCATAAGTGCCCATATTATCTTCCAACCTAAAGTCAATGGTGTAAAAATCATCCATTGGATCACTCTCTGTAGAATTATCATTACAAATGGCTGCATAATCTAAAAGCATAAGCTCTTGTCCCATCGCAATAGTAAAATCCTGTATCGATATACAAGCCTCATCCGACTTGGCATATAATGTATAGTTATCAGCAGGTAAATTCACAAAACTTAGATCTGCAAAAAATTCTATTCCATCTAGGCTAATACTGTCAACACCCATATTATCCAAAATACTTACTTGCCCAAGTCCATCATCTTTACATATCTCATTCTGGATATCTAAAGTGAATTCAGGCAATGCCAGCACTTGCAAATCTAACATGGACGTATCACTACATCCCGAAGCATTTTTAATGACCGCCACAAGGCTAGTTTGAAAAGGCGTCGTATTTGTATAAGGACTACCTATCGGATTCATTTCTACCTGTGCATCAGTAATATTAGCATAATAGTCAATTTGAAAAATAGGACCTTGTCCTAGATTATCACTAATAGCATCAAGATCAAACTCTAATAACCCATCTTGATCATCATCACAACTTGAAAACAAAAAGTCCATCGCAATAGGTAGATCTACGATCGTCAAAACCACTGGAGTCAAAGTGCTACTCAAGCAATCTGGAAACTCTAAACTTTCTGTTTGAACGTAATATGTATATATACCCGCAGTGTTTTCAGGACTGGTAAAACTTGTATTACCCTCTAATAGTAAGTTATTACCCTGCGGGTCTTCATACCAATTGGCCGTCTCATTATTGCCAACTGTGACTTCTAGTAAACCTGGTAGATCATCAGCACATAAAACTATATCTCCATTACTCAAAGGAGCATCTACCACAGGGCAATTACAGTCGGGTGGATTGACAATTAATTCTGCAATACATGGACTATTATCTTCACTTGCAGTGATCACCAACTGGCTGGCTATGGGAATTTCATTAATCTCAAAATTTCCAGTACCTAAATCTACTACAACCCCTTCATTTACATTAATTGTACTTGCTATTGTAGAAACATCCACACTATAAGTAGATAAAGCTAGACTACATTCAGAATTGGTTAGATTGATAGTGATCGGTGTAAAAAATTCAACTGTTGCAATTGCCGTATCCGGTGGGCAAGAATTGATCGAAGGAACGATATAATAAAATTCATATACTCCAGTTCCAAAAGAGTTAGCAATACCAAAAGAAGGAATAGCTACGAAATTATCAGGAGTCACCTCCCAAAACCATGTGCCACTAGCATTACCCAAGTTGCTGATATAATCAAACAGGTTGAAGCTCTGATTATCCGTACAGCTAAAACCACTACCATCTGTTCCAGCAAACACAGGTATGTCAATAAATACGGGTAGAACAACTTCATCCGTACATCCATCAGTACTAGTTGCTAGCACGTAAATATTTTGATCAATCGTACCTATGAAATTTAAGTCTGCAATCATATTAGCAGTAGTTGCAGGACTATCATTATGAAAAGTAATAGTAGGGTTGGTATTATTATTATCAGAAACGACTATATCGTTTAAATCATATTGCTCATCTTGACATAATACAATGAGCTCTGGCATGATTGAGATGTCAGGAATTGCAGGAATGATCACATTCTGTGATACTGATATTTCTTGTAAAGTACATGGATCTTGTGCAGTCCACGTATAAGTTGTGATATTACCATTTACAGCCGAAGTAGATGTGATATTTTGATTAATTCACAACTACCAGATTCACCATTGGTAAATAATAAAATAGGTGGGTTGTAGGTATTGTCATTACAGTCCAGAGTAAGGTCCGGTGGCACCGCATCAAATGACGGTGGCAATGCTGGATTTACCACGACTGTCTGCGATGTTGTAATGGGTCTATTGCACTCATCGATAAAGGTCCAAGTGTAGATTAATTCACCACCACAGACATCATAATTTCCTGCTTGTATAGCCGTAACACTTCCTGCGATCAGACATGCACCTATCTGTTGATTACTATAGTTCAGGGTAGGCGGTACAGCTGGAACCGCAGAACAATCTACCGTGATATCAGAAGGTGTATTAATAAAACTTGCCTCTGGTGCTGGACTTACAGTAAAGGTCTGCGTATGCTCAATTGTACGATCACATCTATCAGTAAAACTCCAAGTATATGCAATCTCGCCACCACAAGCGTCAAGGTTACCATTTTGACTAGGTGATACAGATCCTGATATCTCACATATACCAGTCTCACTATTGGTATAGTCTAAATCCCCAGGTGGGGTTATGGCTTCAGCACATGAAACATTCATATCCTGAGGGAGATTATCAAATATTGCTTCAGGAGCAGGTTCTACAATGATATTCTGAATATGAATTAAATTACGACCGCAATCATCTATAAATTGCCATGTGTAGGTCAGCGTTCCACCACATTCATTGATATCACCTGTTTCTACTGGAGAGACCGTACCGCTTATATTGCATAATCCAGTTACCTGATTGTCATAATTTAAATCAGGCGCAGAAATCGGAATCTCATCACAGCTTATCGTCATACTCTGCGGAGGATCGATAAAGCTCGCCTGAGGAGCAGAATTTACTGTGATGGTCTGCGTATGGCTAAGATCATTGCCACAATCATCAACGTCCATCCAAATAAATTGAATAGTACCTCCGCATGCATCTACGGTACCATTTTGGATAGGAGCTACTGTACCAATTATGAGACATGCATCATTATTGGTATAACCGAGATCAGATGCACCTACTGGTACGTCAGCACAATCAACCGTAATATCTGCTGGCGGGTCAATAAATTGTGGTAATGGTGGTGAGCTAATAGTAATATTTTGGACATGTGAAATTGGGTTTCCACATTGATCTATATGGTTCCAAATATATGAATATGAACCTCCACATACATCTATATTTCCATTTTGAACTGGACTTATAAAACCTTCCTCGAGGCAAGCACCCGTCTCATAATTTGTATACATCAAATCTACTCCTGATATAGGGATGTTATCACAAGTCACTGTAATATCAGCAGGTGGATCAACAAAACTGGGAGCTGTTATCGGGTCTACTGTTATCGTTTGAGTATGATTGAGTGGACGACCGCAATCATCAATAAAATCCCAGTTATACGTGATCGATGATCCACATATATCTATACTTCCTGAACTAGTAGGGCTTACCGTTCCGTCTATCAAACAATCTCCTGTTTCACCGTTAGTTAACATCAAGTCCATTGGAGTGACAGAAGGTAAATTATTACAATCTACCGTCATATCTGAAGGTAAAGACGTAAAAGTGGCGATCGGTGCAGGATCTACTGTAATCGTTTGTATATGAATAATTGGAATTACACATGGATCTAT
>JAHDGW010000268.1 GCA_020631635.1 Saprospiraceae bacterium | reverse complement strand
TGAATATACCTGCATTATTGATCAAAACATCCAATGTATCGTGATCGTTTTGTAGAGATTGTATCATCTTATCCACTGCGCTGAGGTCAGATAGGTCTGCGATATATCCCGATATTTTATCATTGTTACTCTCTTGCTTTATCTCTGCGATCACACGAGCTAGTTTCTCAGCATTACGACCATGTAAGATGATTTGATGTCCATCTTTAGCAAGTTTAGCTGCGGCTAATTTTCCGATACCGTCTGTACTTCCAGTGATGAATATTTTCTTCATGTTCATAGATCTATGATTGTGTCGTAAGGTGAAAATGCGGTAATACTTTTTTTGCCAAATCCTCCAGATTCTTTTCAATATTTCTAGTGCTCAAGCGTAGGTTGATCGATACATGATTGACGCCTAAAGCTTGTAGCTGTCTGAAGTATTCTACAAGATAGTTGGCTCCTATCTTAAATCCTAAATGTATTGGTTGTGGTAGGTAGTCATCATCATCTTGCAGGTCTACATAAAGGGGCTGCATGAATGGTTTGTCATAATCCTGCTCCTCCGGAATAGAGGATCTCCATTGCGCAATATTATGCTGTTGCATATATGCATTTCGCGGATAGTAAATCCATCCATCGGCATGTGCTCCTATCCAATCTAGCGACTGCCTACTATGGCCCGTAACGAGCATGGGTATTTTATGGGATTTGACTTTGGGTAATACATCTACGGTACCATCCAAACGACCGTAGTGATTAGTCTCTAGATGAGGAAAGTCCGTCTGTGCTGATCTGATATATTGGAATGCATCTCTAAACATAGAGCCGCGATCTTCAAAGTTAATGCCCATGGTCGGATATTCAGATGGTCGATCTCCTGATGCTACTCCAAGGATCAGTCTCCCGTCAGAGAGCCGATCAATGGTGGCTGCCGACTTCGCCACATGTATCGGATGATGCAGCGGTAGAGCTATACTTCCCGTGCCTAAAGCAATGTGCTTTGTCTGCCCTGCTATAAAACCTAGATAAGTAAAAGGATCAAACATCTGGCCCGCATCACCGAATGAAGGTACGTGCAGCGGCACATCTCTTACCCAAAGCGCTTTAAATCCTAAGTCCTCTACCAGTTTGACCCGAGATACATGATCTTTCATGGTAGGTACGGAGCTATTGGGGTATCGCTCTATCGGTATGACGATACCTAGACTCAGTTGACCATACTTGAAAACCGAATTGTAGCCTTTATTGATGGATTCAAAAGCTTGCTTGACTTTCATACTTACAAGGACAAGCTTATGGGTTAATTAGTTTTGTGAGGAGTCATCTTCTCTCTTTTTTAGCCTACCCTCCTCTCTCAAGGCACGAGTGACCAGCCACTCCAGCTGACCATTAGTGGAGCGAAATTCATCAGCATCAATAAATTAAGGGGTAGCAATCCTAAAGATGTTATACACATCATTGAAAATCAGCTTAACTTAGAATAACTTTATAACTGAGTTGAATAATAGCTAATACCTGCTGTATCCCGTTATGACAAATAATCCCTTAAATCCTCAATTCTTCAATCAGGTTGTTGACCTACTTCGATCCGCTAGAACTAAGGTCGTACATACGGTCAACCAAACCATGGTGCTAAGCTAATATGAGATCGGGAGAATGATTGTAGAAGAAGAACAAGATGGAAAAGAACGAGCTGGTTATGGAAAGCGCATTATAAAGCAGCTATCCAAAGTCCTTACCTTAGAGTTTGGTAAAGGGTTTTCAGAAAGGAATATTGAGCAAATGAGACAATTTTATCTTGTTTATTCAAAACCGCAGACGCTGTCTTCGGAATTAGAAATCATACCGCAAACACCATCTGCGGAGTCTAAAAATGCAAATCAACAGACATTGTCTGATTATTTCAAATTGAGTTGGTCGCATTATCTCAAATTGATGAGAATAGATGATGAAAACGAAAGAGCCTTTTATGAAATCGAGTCTAATAACCCGCATTATGCATTAGAAAATCTATTACGATCATAAACTACTTCAAATCAGAGGCTCTGCCGACTAATCTTCTCAAACCATAGCGGTGCTATGCTTTTCGAATATAAGTCGCTGATTTATTGTATTTTAAGATCTCATTACGAAGTTCTAACACATAATGCGGGTTGAAAAACAATTGGAGCGTTAGAGAACTACGAAGACAATTTGATTCAGCACTTTACACTCGATTGGTTTTAAGTAGAGATCAAGAAAAAGTGAAAGAGCTTTCTGAGAAAGGTCTTGTCATTGAAAAACCACTAGATGCCATTAAAGATCCTTATATTCTTGAATTCATTGGTCTTCCTGAGCATACCAAATATTCTGAAAGTGAACTAGAACAAGAGCTAATTGATAAACTAGAGCATTTTCTACTAGAATTAGGTAATGGTTTTACATTCGTAGGAAGGCAAAAACGAATTTCGTTTGATGAAAAGCACTTCAGGATTGACTTGGTCTTTTACAATAGAATATTAAGATCTTTCGTGCTTATCGACTTGAAAATTGGTGAAATCAAACATCAAGACTTAGGTCAAATGCAGATGTATGTAAACTACTATGATCGCGAAGTAAAACTACCTGATGAAAATAAAACCATCGGTATCGTATTGTGCAGAGATAAAAGTCAGGCTTTAGTAGAATATACCTTACCTCAGGACAATGATCAGATATTTGCTAGTAAATATCAAACTGTATTGCCTGATAAAGCGGCATTGAAATCAATCATCTCTCAGGGATAAAATCAATCATCTTTGGAGTCAGATATTTCCTCTCCCTTCTTCAGCCTACCCTCCTCTCTCAAGGCACGAGTGACCAGCCACTCCAGCTGACCATTAGTGGAGCGAAATTCATCAGCCGCCCACTTCTCGAGGGCGGCCATTTTATCTTCGTCTATGCGGAGCACAAATTTCTTCTTAGGCATAGAGGCTTCCTGTATTGATAACGGGTGTTGCTTCCTTATCAGAGCAGAGTACGATCATCAGATTGGATACCATCGATGCTCTTTTCTCTTCATCGAGTTCAATGATTTCCTTTTTAGATAACTGATCTAGTGCATTTTCGACCATGCTTACTGCGCCCTCTACGATCTTCAGTCTCGCTGCAACTACGGCTTCTGCTTGTTGCCTTTTGAGCATAGCAGAAGCAATCTCTGGTGCATAAGCTAAGTATCCAATTCTTGCTTCCAGCACGTTGATACCTGCAATCGACAGACGCTCGTCCAACTCTCTTTCTAGGCTTTCATTGACCTCATCCATGCCTGATCTTAGCGTAATCTCTGCTTGATCATCATCGAAGTTGTCATATGGGTATTTACCTGCAAGTTTACGTACTGCGGCATCTGTCTGTACTTTCACAAAACTTTCATAAAAATCTACATCGTATGCGGCCTTGTAGGTGTCTTCTACTTTCCATACGAGTATCACACTGATCAATATAGGGTTACCCATTTTGTCATTTACTTTGACTCGTTCACTATCAAAATTTCTCGCTCTGAGAGAGATTTTCTTTTTACTGTATAGCGGATTGATCCAAAAAAGACCATTCTCTTTGACAGTACCCGTGTATTTTCCAAAGAGGTTCATCACTTTAGATTCATTAGGGTTGATCATATATATCCCTGCCAAAACGATAAATGCAAACAAGATCAGCAATGCTCCCGCTGCTATGCTTATTTCATTCACAAAGAGGTATACTGCTCCGGCTATCGAGGCGACGGACAAAATCAGGGCAAGGTAGCCAGATCGAGGTTTTAGTGTTTTTTCCATTAGTTAGTATTTTGATATTATAATGATATCACAATAATATTCTAATAATTTGATAAAATCAATAGCTTACACCAAAATATCGACGAAATCCATCTAAATGGTATATCGCGGTTACAAGTTTTACGATAAAGGATTCGAAAGATATCTCTTCACTTCATCAATATTCTAAATACATTCATTATGGCACTAGATAGAGCACCCAAATGGGATCAGTATCGCGGTATATTTTTAAAACTAGGGCTGAGTGCCGCTATTGGCCTCTCCATTACTGTACTCAATATAGAATCTACAGCAACAGACATTAAACCCTTCCTGGTAGACACAGAAGAACCTTTTATCGTCGAGGATATCGAACGTACAGTACAGAAGAAGAAAAAGATAAAACAGCCCAAACAAAAGCCAAAGCAAAAGCGAGCAGAAGAAATCAAAAAAATCATAGAAGAGATCGTGACCGAGGAAAAACAAACCGAGACCCAAGACACGATCGTATACGAGGAACCTGATCTCGATAATTTTGCTGCCGACTCAAGTCCAGAGCCCGCACCATTTATAGAACCTGAGCCAGAGCCAGAATCTGACGAACCATTACGGTTTGTGGATCAGATGCCGATCTTTGGAGATTGTGATCAAGAGGACTACCAAGAGCGCAAGAAATGTAGTGATCGATCCCTGCTAGGCTACATCAGTAGGC
>JAHDGW010000267.1 GCA_020631635.1 Saprospiraceae bacterium | reverse complement strand
ATTTTCAAATTAACCCCTGAAAGTGCTCCACAAACTCTGCTATACTCATCGCACCCAAATCACCTTCACCTTGTCTTCGTACTGAAACTTTACCGGACTCCGCTTCTTTATCTCCAACGATGAGCATAAAAGGCACTTTCTTTAGCTCAGTATCGCGGATCTTTTTACCAATAGACTCTGTACGAGTATCTATAAATCCTCTGATGTCATGCTTCGCCAGTTGAGTTTCGATGTCTTTTGCAAAGTCATTAAGACGATCTGCAATTGGAAGTATGGCAAACTGATCAGGTGCCAACCATAATGGAAATTTACCACCAGTATGCTCAATCAATATACTGATAAATCGCTCCATAGACCCAAAAGGTGCACGGTGTATCATCACTGGACGATGCGCCTGATTGTCGCTACCAATGTACTCTAACTCAAATCGATCAGGAAGATTATAATCAACTTGTATAGTTCCTAGTTGCCATGATCTACCGAGTGCATCTTTGATCATAAAATCAAGCTTAGGTCCGTAGAATGCTGCTTCACCATATTCTGTAACGGTCTCTAAATCAACTTCTGCTGTTGCATCTATGATGGCTTGCTCGGCTTTATCCCAATTTTCAATGCTACCGATGTATTTTTCAGGAGTCTCAGGATCTCGCAGTGAGATCTGTGCCGTAAAGTCCTTGAATCCCATTTTGGTTAAGACTTTGGTGGTAAGGTCTAGTACATCTAGAAACTCTCCTTTTACCTGATCTGGAGTACAGAAGATATGCGCATCATCTTGCGTAAATCCTCTCACTCTTGATAATCCATGTAGCTCTCCACTTTGTTCGTAGCGGTACACGGTACCAAATTCTCCAATCCGAAGTGGGAGTTCTTTATAAGAATGCGGTTTATGACCATAGATCTCGCAGTGGTGCGGGCAGTTCATAGGTTTGAGTAAAAATTCCTCTCCTTCACGTGGAGTTTTGATAGGCTGGAAACTATCTTCTCCATACTTGGCGTAATGGCCTGATGTTTCATAAAGATTCTTATGACCAATATGTGGAGTGACTACCATTTGGTAACCACGTTTCTCTTGTTCTGCTCTAAGGAAATTCTGAAGACGTTCTCTTAGTTGAGTTCCTTTAGGTAACCAGATTGGAAGACCAGAACCTACTTTCTCAGAAAACATAAATAGTTCTAGCTCCGCACCAAGCTTTCGGTGATCTCGCTTTTTCGCTTCTTCTAGCATCGTGAGATATTCGGTCAGTTCTTTCGCCTTAGGGAACGTGATTCCATAGAGTCGAGTCATCTGAGCACGAGTCTCGTCACCTCGCCAATATGCGCCAGCCAGGCTCATGATTTTCACAGCTTTGATGGTACCTGTATTTGGAATATGCGGTCCTCGACATAGATCAGTAAATTCACCTTGGGTATAAAAAGTGATCTTTCCATCTTCGAGGCCCTCAAGTAACTCAAGCTTATATTCATCACCTTTTTCTGTAAAGTATGCTACAGCGTCTGCTTTAGAAACGTCTTTTCTGACATACTCATTTTTCTGACGAGCCAGCTCCTTCATTTTTTCCTCAATCTTAGGAAATTCATCGGGATTAAGCTTGCGGTCTCCTAGATCTACATCATAGTAAAAGCCATTCTCTATCGCTGGGCCAATGCCTAATTTTACACCTGGATATAATGCCTCTAAAGCTTCAGCCATCAAGTGAGCAGATGAGTGCCAGTAGGTTGCTTTACCTTCTTTATCTCTCCAAGTATGCAGAGCAATCGTCGCATCTTCATGAATTGGTCTATTGGCATCTATAACCTCGCCATTGATACTTGCTGCCAGTACATTTCTCGCCAAACCTTCACTGATGGATTGTGCCACTTGCATGGCAGTCGTTCCAGCTTCATATTCTCGTATATTCCCATCGGGAAAAGTGATCTTAATCATAGCTCTTCTGATATTGATCTGCAAAGGAACAAAGAGTTGGTGAGAGTTTTTAGTTTATGAGTTTGTAATGTTTGGAGTTTTCAGTTTGGATAATTCTTAAATTGAATTTTTAGCTATAGGATCAATTTAACGATACACAAGCCCTCATACTGATGAGCTTCTTTGATCAATGAGTTATTCATTTTTCTTTACTACTTTCATATTAAAATGCACAATGTTATGATGAGTACAAGAGTAATCTTCTTTCTACTTTTTACAGTCAATATAGCTGCATATGCTCAAGACAAACGTGATTATCAATGGATGATGGGCAATGATCAGGAAGTTGGATCAGGATTTAGGGCATTAAAATTTGACTTCAATAATCAGCCGTTCAGTCCAGAAACAAGAGATGCAGGATTGAGATTTGATCAAAACAATACATCACTTTGTGATAAAGAGGGAAGATTACTTTTGTATACCAATGGATGTGCTATCGCCAATAGAGATCATACTGTGATACCAGGTGGAGACGATATCAATGAAGGAGAGTTTTTTGAAGACTTTTGGTTTAATGGTAATTGTTCTCTGGGTTATCCAGGAGGTCAGGATATTATGATACTTGAAGATCCTCTATTAAATGATGGTTACTATATCATTCATAAGACTCTGGAGCGAGAGTCAGATGGAGGTTTTGGTATACTAAGTCTATCTTATACTTATGTGGATCTTAGATTAGATAATGGTCTAGGAGCAGTGACGGAAAGCAATATTGATTTTTTT
Organism: Saprospiraceae bacterium; assembly: GCA_020631635.1. GTDB lineage: Bacteria > Bacteroidota > Bacteroidia > Chitinophagales > Saprospiraceae > JAHDGW01. The sequence continues at coordinate 1,813 of JAHDGW010000267.1, read as the reverse complement.
ACCATAGAGAAATTTCTATGGTCCTATCTTACGGCTATCTATAAAAGTAATGGACGTGATTGGTGGTTGATCAATCCTGGAGCAGATAGTAAATTTTATGTTTTTAGTATTGATGAAGAAGGTATATACCACTCGTCTACCCAAGAAGCTAATCATAGTTTTAATCCTAATAATGCCTCGGCTAGCGGTGATGCTAAATTTTCTCCAGATGGAACTAAGTATGCATACTTCAATCTATATGATGGTCTATTACTTTACGATTTTGATCGTGATACTGGATTGTTATCTAATGTAAAGAAACTAGAATTTCCTATACCAGATCAAGCTGCTTTCGCTACTTGTGAGTGGAGCCCTAATTCTGAATTTTTATATCTAGCAAGTGCAGATACACTGTGGCAGCTAGAGGTGGATCACGAGGATCTAGAGGATGGGAAGCTTTTTATAGCAGAGCATAATGGAGTTGAAGATCCTTTTTCAACTCGTTTTTTTCAAAGTACATTAGGGCCAGATTGTAGGATATACATAAGACCAGGTAGTAGTAGCCTATCTTTTCATGTGATCAATAAGCCAAATAAAAAGGGAGTAGCTTGTGACTTAGTGCAGCAAGGGAATGTGTTACCAGTTTTTTCATCAACAGGCAGTTTCCCAAATTTTCCGAGATTTAGAGTTGATGATGATGATAAATGCGACTCTTCTATATCTAATGTATTTGGTGAGGATGTATATTGGAAGAGAGATCTTAAGGTCTATCCTAATCCAAGCAATACGTATGCAAATATCCAAATCCCTGACAACAGCCTTGGAGATATATTGATATTTAACGCTGCTGGTCAAATGGTTTTACACCAATCAGATAATTGTGGTGATATACAAATCGATATTTCTGATTTTCCAGCTGGTATTTACTCAATAGAATATATACCAGGAGAAAATGTAGATAGATTAGTTTACTCAGAGAAATTGGTAGTAATCCCTTGACTATAAAGATCACATCGCTCCAAGCGATCAGATCTTTTCTCACTCCTAATTACCTATAGGTTTACCTCTTTACCAATCGATCTCCTACATAATTTTCTATAAAAGTCTTGCGATAGGTCTTCCCCAGGGGTATTTCTTCTGTATCCAAATATACACTCTCATGACTTAGGGAACTAACCTTGGGTACATAAACAATATGTGACTTACTGACTCTTGCAAAGAGGGTTTTAGGTAACTGTTCAAAAATGGTTTTCACATTCATAGCCGTGATGTATTTCTCTTTTGAGGTATGAACGATAACGTAGTCTTTAAGCCCTTTGATGTAGTTAATATCCTCGAAGTAAATTTTTACGATCTTACGATCAGATCTGATAAACATGAAGTCCTCATGCATTTCGGTTTTAGTATCTGAAGAGATCTGATTTCTGAGTTGGTGGATATCGATTGCTTTTTTAGAGGCTTTATAAAATCGATCAAATTTGATAGGCTTTAAAAGGTAATCAACTACGTCTAAAGAAAAGGCGTCCACAGCAAATTGAGGATAGGCAGTTGTAAGAATTACTAGAATATCAGGAGACAGCGTTTCCAGAAACTGCATACCTGAGATACCTGGCATCTCTATATCTAGATAGAGGATATCTACATGATTTGTTTTTAAAAATTCACCTGCTTTGATGGCATTACCTACACTACCTACTTCTTCAAGTTCTGGTAGTTCAGATAGATGAAGAGAGATACCTTTTCTCGCTAATGGCTCGTCATCTACGATTAAGCATTTCAGTGATTCCATGTATCTCAAGATACACAGAAAACTGATTATCCTCTGATTTGGTCG
>JAHDGW010000266.1 GCA_020631635.1 Saprospiraceae bacterium | reverse complement strand
TCGATCTACAGAATCTGATCGTTTTTTTTCTATATGTGATGCAAATGCGCTAAGCGTAGGTACAGCACTCAAGAAATCTTGAAATCTCTCCGGCTCAAGCTGATAAAGCTGATCTCTGCTGGAAAACTGCGAAACTTGATCAAATGAAATAGGGGTACAGCTGCTCATATTATTGTTCTATGCCTCTGCTAATAGATAAAAGAAGGTTTTTATATCAATATTCTAAATATCTTTAAGTCGGCAGCTTAAGCAATTGCATATGCGAGGATTAGTACAAAAATTAGCTACGAGTATATTAATACTGTTTTCAGTAGTGATCCTTGTATCGTCTATCGTATATAATGCTCCTGTAGATCCTACCAGTCTGACATTCGGACAGCGTAGCGATCAGAAAACAGTAGAAAGTAAACGAAGAGCACTTGGCCTAGACCTACCTCTGCATCAGCAACTAGCATATTACCTAAGGGATGTATCACCACTAGTGGTCATAGATCAAGATGCAGAAGTCTTAGAATATTACAATGGAGTTGGACTTCATGTAGGAGAAAAATTACTCATGCTTAAGTTCCCTTATCTCAGAGAATCATACCAGACTGATAGATCGGTATCCATCATGCTTGCCGAGGCAATTCCACTTACCTTACTATTGGCTTTGTGCTCCTTTATGATCGCGATCGTATTGGGGATAGGTCTTGGTATCATAGCTGGTATTAATCATGGAAATTGGATAGATAAAACAATCATTGCGATATCCACAGTGGGGTATAGTGTACCTAGTTATGTCAGTGCAATATTTTTAGCGGTTGTTTTTGCATTTGTATTAGGAGAGTTTACAGGACTCAACGTGCAAGGTAGCTTGATAGAAATAAATGATATTGGGGATGATATCGTAGTATTAAAAAATCTTTTATTACCGGCTATTGCTTTGGGTATAAGACCAATATCAGTAGTAGCACAACTTATGCGTAGTGCATTGCTCGATACCATGTCGCAAGATTATGTACGTACGGGAAAGGCAAAAGGGCTCCAGTATTATACTGTAGTATTTAGGCATGTCTTGCGCAATGCGATGAATCCCGTGGCAACCTCCATTAGTGGTTGGCTAGCTTCATTACTTGCAGGAGCTTTTTTTGTAGAAAATGTATTTAATTATAGAGGTATGGGATTGGTAACGGTGACGGCACTGGTCAATTATGATATACCTGTTATACTAGCAAGCATCATCTTTATATGTGGTATTTTCATCATCATCAATATTTTGATGGATTACGTATACGCTTGGTTAGATCCTCGAGTATCTGTCTCTTAGTTGAGCAAATCTCAAAACATAAATCCTAAAGAAATAGATAACACCTGTAATTGATTGTTATATTGCTCTACCCGAGTATCAGTAAACTTTATATGATCTCCTGCTGCTCTGAAGGTGCTTTCAAACTTAAAATCAACATGGATATAATCGAAGTCGTAACCTATACCTCCTTGAAATCCATATGTTATCCATCGGGGATCTTGGGTAAAAAATGCATACTGATCAAGATCTGAAGTGATACTGCCGGTAATATGAAAAATGGGTCCCACACCGTACCTAAACCTCTCAAACCTCAAGCCACCCATCACTGAGATGTCAACGTAAGAGTGTTTTTCGATATGTCTTTGCTCAAACAGGTTGTCATCACTACCCGTAAAAGAACGTACACTGTACTCTTGCTCAAATCTCGAGTAGAGTAATTCAGGTTGTACCCAGAGCCACCCAAAGTTATGCTGGCTCATCACTCCAAAAGCGGATGCAGGTCCTGCATTAACAAAACGTAAATCAAAATTAATCGCTTGTTCACCATTGATTGTCAATCTAGATTCTCCCCTAGATTGAGTATAGCCGTAAGATGCTTTGACACCAATATGATGTTGAGCTAGGCCTTTAAAGCTAGCAAATAGTACTAAACCAAAAATAATAAATCGAAACATGGGTTTGAATGTCATGTGTAATTTGCTTGAATATAGGACTTTTTGATATATGATTAACTCGCATTATGCGTTAGAACTTCGTAATGAGAGCATAAAGTGCAATAAATCAGCAATTTATATTCGAAAATCATAGCACCGCTATGGTTAGAGAAGATAAGTTGGCGAAGCTACTGATTTGCAGCAGATTATGATCGTAATAGATTTTCTAATGCATAATGCGGGTTTCACAACATGAAGATGGTATCAATAACGAGAAATCATAGATTTCGTTGCTTCGAATATTTGATTTTAGTCCCATTCGTCATTTCTAGAGTCATCTTAGCGATAAAACGACTTTTAAATGCGACTTTTGTACTCAATAAAGTTAATCTAATATGAGTGATTCAAGATATGATCTTCGTGGTGTCTCAGCCAGTAAGGATGAAGTCCATGCAGCTATCAAAAATCTCGATAAAGGATTATACCCTTATGCTTTTTGTAAAGTGTTACCTGATTTTGTTGCAGGTGATAAGGATTATTGCAATATTATGCATGCTGATACGGCAGGTACCAAGACTAGCTTAGCTTATCTGTACTGGAAAGAAACCGGTGATCTAAGTGTTTGGAAAGGAATAGCACAAGATAGTATAGTCATGAATGTGGATGATATGGCTTGTGCAGGATGTATTGATGATATCGTATTATCTTCAACTATTGGTCGCAATAAATCTATCATCACGGGTGATGTTATAAAGACACTCATTGAGGCATGCGTATCTTTCATGGATGAAATGAGATCACATGGTGTCAATATGCACCTATCTGGTGGCGAAACAGCGGATGTAGGAGATATAGTACGTACGATAGATGTAGGATATACTGCTTTTGGTAGACTGAAACGGAAAGACGTTATCAAAAATGACATCAAAGCAGGAAATGTAATAGTTGGTATTGCCTCCTATGGCAAGGCTGTCTATGAAACAGAATATAACGGGGGTATGGGAAGTAATGGGCTTACATCAGCACGTCACGATATATTGAAGCATCTATATGCGACTAAATATCCGGAGAGCTATAACCCTTCTATCCCAGATAATCTAGTATACTCAGGTAGTAAATCCCTTACAGATACCATCAGTATAGATGGAAAAGAACTAAGTATTGGGAAGCTAATATTAAGTCCCACGAGAACCTACCTTCCTTTAATACAATTGGTTTTCAATACACTTGGTAGATCGACCATCGACGGGATGATACACTGTACTGGTGGAGCACAGACTAAGGTCAAAAAATTTATTCAAAACAAGCATGTCATCAAGGATAATTTGCTGCCGATACCGCCCCTGTTTCAGATGATCAAGGAGGAGTCAGGAACGGAGTGGAAAGAGATGTATGAAGTATTCAATATGGGACATCGCTTGGAATTTTATGTTGATCAAAAACATGCCGATACCATTATTGAATTGGCTAATCGCTTAGATATGGATGCACAGATTATCGGTAGAGTGGAGGAGTCCGAAGAAAATAGGGTGACGGTAGATACGGAGCATGGTACATTTAGCTATACTTAGTCTCCCAAAAAAACTATTCTTCCTCATCGGAACTTGTAAATTCTTTGACTCTTTGTTCAAGAGCAACTTTAGCCTGCATTGCTTCACTCATGACCTTCTGTACAGTTTCGTTTTGCATTGCTTTTGAGCTTAACTCTATACCAGCTTTTTCGACTTCACTTTTAAGTTCTTGAGCCTTATCTACGATACCTGCGACGTGCTCGTTCTCTTTTAATTCTTCAAACTCTTGTTTGGCTTTACCATACAGCTCCCCGGCTTTGGTTACTGCTTCACCAGTAAGATCTTTGGCCTTATCAATGGCTGAGGTGATATATTCCTTTTCTAAAGTCTTATCTATAAATTCTGTTGACTCATTAAGAGTGTTCTTAGCGGTTTTACCTGCTTTACCTAGTAGTTTGAATATTTTGTTGATCATAACTAAGAGCTATAGTTGTTCAAAATAAAATACGAAATGTTAGCTCAATGAGTTCCAAAGTCAATGAGTTTTTGAAAACATAAAATAAATACTTTAAATATCACTTGACCCAATAGTCTATAACCGTTACATCTTCTACAAAAGGTCCGACCATGGCTACAAACTCCTGATGCGCGGGATGTGGAAGATAAGTTGCTCGGGCTTCTTCATTTTTGAAGCTAACGAAAAAACAATGAGTGAATCCTTTATCTAGACCTTCAGGGCTATTATTGGTCCCCCATTCAAAATCAATAATTTCTGGAATTTTAGTTTGTAGTTCGCTAAAGGAATTCTCAATATTGTTGAGAATAGAGTCATTGACTGTCGGTTTAAATTTGAAAAGAACCACATGACGAAGTAGTGGGTGGGCATCTTCGTTATTAGATATCGATTCTTTTGTCTTTTTAGCACTTGAAGCTTTACCTACTTGGTCGGAACATGAGGTCATACATACTAGCAAAACGGCAAACAAAATTGATTGAAGCCCAAAGTGGTAAAGCGTATTTAAATTAAACATAGTTAAGGAAGATTTTAAGCGGAGTTAAAAC
>JAHDGW010000265.1 GCA_020631635.1 Saprospiraceae bacterium | reverse complement strand
ATCTTCTAGCAAAATGGATTTAAAATTATTTGTTTTTTTCCCGAGTCGATTAGTTGGTAGCTCTGCAAATTTTAGCAAATCTCGTTCAATGTCATAAGTATAAGTTTGTCCATACGCAGGTAATACCCAAAGCTTACCATTACTGTCAACGGTCAGATCCGTGATAGTTACCCATTTGAAAGGATCGGAGTCAGGATTGTTGGTCATGAATTCAGAGAATACCTCGGTTTCATAATCAAAATGTAACAAGCCGTTATTGTTAGTACCTATCCAAAGATTGTGGCTGGAATCTTGCGCTATACAATAGAGTTCTTCATAAGGGAGGCTATTAGGATTGGTGGCGTCTATCTTATATTGATAGAGTTCATAACCATCGTATCTAAATAAACCATCGTCAGAGGTGATCCAAATGTAGCCTAAGTGATCTTTCAATACTTTTTTGAAACTCCCTTCATATGCCGTACCCTGATCTTGTGGTGGTATGATTTCTTCACTATAAAATTCTTGACCACTAGCATCTATAGCCATCACACCTATGCAAAGAGAAGTATAGATTATATGGAGTAGTACATTACGAATCATAGACTTCAAAATTAAGTCATCAGTCATATCATGTAGCATGATATACTGCGGCAGCCATAAATCTACAATATTAACAGTTACTAAAAAAAGAGCTTATGCTTATCAAGGTGAAGAGAAAACTATCGAGATGATAGATGACTTCTACTTACGATTGCATAAGGTGAATAAATTTGATTATATTGAATTCTATTTACTCCGAAATATTTAATTCATCCCTTATGATCAGAATTTATAGTTTAATCATTTTTTGCTCATGTATATATTCTTTATCTGCTCAAAGAAATGATCAACCATTACGGGATGCCATCACAGACTTAAGATCATTCCTTTCCATCCCCAATAGTGGACTTTCTGCTGAGGATGTAAAAGCTAATATAGCATGGCTTGAGCAAGAATTGAACGATCGTGGTTTTCAAACACAAGAAGTATCGACTCTGACCAATCCTATCCTTTTTGGAGCCTTAGAGATCGATAAAAAGATGCCTACCGTATTATTCTATATGCACCTAGATGGGCAAGCCGTAGATAAGAGTAAATGGGATCAAGAAGATCCTTTTATACCTGTACTAAAAAAACAAAATGATCAAGGTGTTTGGCAGCAAATAGAATGGTCGGCTATGGATCAAGAGATCGACTATGACTGGAGGATATTCGCTCGCTCTGCCTCTGATGATAAGATGCCGATTGTAGGTTTTTTACATGCACTAGACCAGACAAATAAAGCTGATCTTAAGTGTAATATTAAAATCATCGTGGATACAGAGGAAGAACTAGGCAGCCCTAGCCTTGCCACAGCAGTAACAGAAAACCTTGAACTCCTTGCGGCCGATGCCTTAATCATCAATGATGGTCCTGTACATCGATCAGGGCAACCTACATTGGTATTTGGTTGTCGTGGAATCACGAGTTTTCATATGACCACTTGGGGGCCTATACGGTCACAACATAGCGGTCACTATGGTAATTATGCACCAAATCCAGCGCTGAGACTCTCCCAGTTATTGGCCTCTATGAAGGATGAGGACGGTAGAGTCAGTATAAAAGGCTATTATGATGGCATTTCGCTAGATAAAGAGACTACACAAATACTAGCCAATGTCCCTGATGACGAAGAAGGCATTCTCGAATATTTGCAGATCAATACACCTGATCAAGTAGGCGCCAACTATCAAGAGTCGCTACAATATCCCTCGCTCAATATCCGTGGTATGAAGTCTGCTTGGGTGGGTGCCAGAGCAAGGACCATCGTGCCCGATATGGCCACCGCGGCTATTGATATTCGATTGGTGCCCGAGAGTGATCCTACTCGCCTAATGCAATTGATCAAAGATCATATCATAAACCAAGGATATCACATACTTGATCGCGAACCCACGGTAGAAGAAAGACTAGCCCACCCTAAGATCGTCACTATGGCGACCAAAGGGTATACTCTACCCTTCAGAACTGAGATGGATGCTCCTATTGGACAATGGTTGACCGCTGCCATACAATCGGAATATAAGCAAGACCCTGTGTCGATCCGTATCATGGGAGGTACTGTGCCTATGGCACCATTTATCAAGGCATTGCAAGTACCGGCAGTAATAGTCCCAATGGTCAACGCAGATAACAATCAGCATAGCCCCAATGAAAATGTGCAGCTAAGCTATATATCCAATGCGATGAAAACCTTCCATGCGATTTTTACCACTTCGATGCATAATCAATAAAAGAATCATGTCAGGAGGAGATTGGAAAGCGATGTTTAAAGGTATTCAAGATAATGATCTGAATCTTGTAGAGTTTTATCTGAAATCAGGTATTGATCCCAACTATCAACATCCAGAATATCTGGCCTTGCCATTAGCTGAAAGTGTACGATATGCTCATATCGACATTACTAAGTTGCTACTAGACCACGGTGCCGATCCGAATATTATCGAGATGGAAAGTAAGATGACGGTGGCACAGTTGGTCAAAAGTAAAAAGGATAAGGCGTTTATTGATTTGGTCAAGCATTATGTTGGTGAATAGCATGAGCTTATAGCATCGAGGTGGGACAGCTTGATGATCTGGTTTACCATAAGTTGACAATATTAAAATTTGTACATATTTTTGTACATATAAAATCAATCATTATGCAAATCACCACGGTATCTGACTTCAGGAAAGACATGAAATCATATCTCGACCGCGTAGTAAAGAATGTTGAAACGCTAATGATAAATCGCGGTAAGGATACGGGAATAGTAGTGATGTCTCTCGATGAATATAACTCACTTATGGCTACAAGTCATGAATTGTCATCTCGTAAAAATGAGCAGAGACTAGATAGTGCTATTGCTAAGCTCAGCAATAAAGAAAGCTTTGCCAAAGACCTGATTGAAGATTAATATGAAATACATATTTGTCGACGAATCCTGGGAAGATTATATCTTTTGGCAGAAGACGGATAAAAAGAAGCTGAAAAAAATCAACGAGCTTCTAAAAGATATATCAAGAAACCCTTTCGAGGGTCTTGGGAAACCAGAACCCCTCAAACATAAGTATGCAGGCTTTTGGTCAAGACGCATTGATAGTGAACATCGGTTGATCTACAAATACAAAGAGGGTGAGATCTTGATTGCTAAGTGTAGATTTCATTATGATTGATAGTGGGCTGTTGATTATGATTCTATGAACTAAGCTAAAAACTTATATCATGAATACCAGGCACTATATTTTTACTTGATCGAGTCTGATTGATATATTGTGAGTGCATGGCATCGAGGTGAGACACCTCGACGATCCTTAATATTTGATGAATAGATTGCGTATCTAGTATCGCTATGGGACAGCTTTACTGTCTTTAGTCCTGTCCTGTAATTATAAAAAAAAAGTTACTACTAACGAATTAAATTAGTATCTTTTGGCGTTAGTAATTGTGAAAGAATGATTAAAAGCTTTGGAAGTAGTGCAACTGAGAAAATCTGGGAAGGTTTGTACTCATCTAAACTGCCAATAGAAATACAAACAATAGCACGACGTAAACTTCGGATGATAAACAATGCTTATTCAATAAATGATCTGAGAATTCCGCCGGCAAATAGGCTTAAAAAACTAAAAGGAACTTTGGATGGCAAGTATTCTATAAGAATCAATAAACAGTGGCGAATAACCTTTGAGTGGACTAACCAAAATGCAGAACAAGTAAAAATAGAAGATTACCATGGCTAAGATACCAAATATACATCCCGGTGAAATTTTACTGGAAGAATTCTTAATTCCAATGGACTTAAGCGCCTATAAACTTTCCAAAGATTTAGGAATACCTCAAACAAGGACGAGTCAAATCATAAAAGGAAAGCGAAGAATAACAGCTGACACAGCTCTTCGACTATCAAAATACTTTGGAACATCAGTCAAGTTTTGGTTGGGTCTACAAAATGATTATGATATCGAAGAAGAATTGAAAACGCTTGGAGTAACACTAGATCAAATACCTGTGCTTAACGATTGATGAAGAAAGTACAAGATGGGACAACCCATATCAAATTGGCTTAATCGTATTATTTCTATTGGCAAAACAGAGAGAAAGAAAACCAAAAATAAATTCACTTCTGAAAGATATAGCTAGAAATCCGTTTGATGACATTGGGAAACCAGAGCCATTAAAGCGAAAGTATGCAGGCTTTTGGTCAAGACGCATCGATAGTGAATATCGATTGATCTACAAATACGAAGAGGGTGAGATCTTGATTGCAAAGTGTAGATTTCTTTACGATTGAAATGGTTAACTTTAATTAGAAGCTTACGATTTATGGATATAGACAATAAGACGCATTTACAAGAAAGTTATATGAAGATAAAGCTTGAAGATGGTATCTAGCAGGTGAATCAAATACAAAAAGGTAATTTGATATGAGCTTAGCCAGAATTTTGTGTTTGAGAAGAAAGTCACCTAACTTTCGTAGGG
>JAHDGW010000264.1 GCA_020631635.1 Saprospiraceae bacterium | reverse complement strand
CGCAGTAAACTCAAGTAATCTGTATCAATACTAGATAATATTTCCCATTCCACAAGGACTTGATTTTCCTTCACTAATGAAGCATCAAAGTCACCTAATTCTATAGGTAAGGGGGCATTGGCATTACTCGGGCTTGTATCGTAAAGACAAATCTGCTGATCTCCCGTAGCAAAAGAGAAAATTTGAATTTGGATATAGTATGTATTTCCTGCCGTAAGACCTCCTATTTTAATATCCGAAGCATTGGGTGTAGTAAATCCACATGCAATCTCAGAACTTACTGAACAGCTTGAGTAAGCTGCCCATCTTGCAAATGTACCTGGTAGACTTCCAAGATTCATCCATACTTCAATATCGTTTGCTTCGAAAGAATACCAAAGATCTTTCAATCCTGATGATCCACAGGTAGCCATTACACCTGATTCAGTAGAGTTATTGACATTAAACTCGGAAAATGAACAGGATTCATAATGTACTGTAAGTGGAGCCGCCGAAGCACAATCATCATTAACTCCACCTACACAGGTATGAGTCAGCGAAGTACTTGTAAATGTGGAAGGTATAACAGCGCAACTCAAATCAGTACTTGTTGTTTCAAAAGTAATGGTAAAAGGACTGCTATCAGATGGTTGCACTTCGATAAAAAAAGAAGTTTGACCGTTTTCGACTTCATAACTGACAATATTCCCGACTGTATTGACTCCACCTGAAATGGTAACATCAACAAAACCATTGAAATTGCAATCAAATGTAGCTTCGATATTAGTCGCTCCACATGATACAGAATTTACATTAAGAGAGACTTGCATAGATATACCGCTCCCTGCCATGCATAGGCATAATAAAGGTAATAAACACCACTTCATAAACACTCTTTTTAAAAAATTAAACAATAAGAAAGACCAGATAACTCTGGTTAGATTGTTTTCAATATTGTTAGGGTGCTTGCTTTGATTAAATCCTTTTTTCTCGGATTCTTCTTCAATGTAGCCAACAATTATGCTAGATACTACTGCTACTCAAGAGATATATGACGTCTATTTGTCATAAGCTGAAAATTGTAACTCCCTGTAACCCAAATTGAAGAACAAAATATGATATATCACATATAAATTAGATTCAATATCTGCAAAAATTCTGATTTCTATCGGTCCGAAGTATATATGGCAATGATTGTTTTCCATCTTGAGTTAATCAACGAATGCTGAAATTATCTTATAAGCTGTTTTTTGTATTTCACCATTCCGAGAGTAATAATTACTCCACCAATATGGAATATATCTCTATTTATTAGCCCGGCATTATGCGTTAGAAAATCTATTACGAAGTTCCAAGGCATAATGCGGGTTAAATTTTTAGTTTTTCAATACAATAAGTTTTTTGTTCACAATATTATTATCGAAGGTAAATCTGACGGTATAAATACCCGCAGATAGATCATCCACACTTATTTCTAATCTATTACTCGACGGCATGATAGACTCCGCACTAATGACTTTTACCAATTTTGCCGACGCATCAAGGATACTTATATCTTTAATACTCGCCATAGCATTACTGGTTATTTGAGTCTTAGATACCGCAGGGTTAGGGCTTATACTAATAGCCACTTCTTGCTCTAAATATCGCTCTAGCGATACTATTTCAGAATAATCCATCTGACCGTTGAAATCAACCTGAGCTACTCTATAATAGTATCTACCTTTCTGCTCGATATCAAAGTCTCTAAATGAGTACTCTTTAATTTGAGAACTATTTTCTTGACTTGCAACTTCTCCAACTTTCTCAAATTTTTCATTTTGATTTAATCTTCTCTCGATTATAAATTTATCGTTGTTGATTTCATTGGCCGTGGTCCATGTTAGATTATTAAAATCACGTTCGGGACTTACGGCAATATCTAGCCAATCTACAGGTAGAACACCGGATACTAAGCCTATATCTACTGATGATAACATCTCATCAGAATTGAGATAGTAGATATCCGTGGTTAAGTATCCGTAGCTATTATCTACATCACTATCTAAATCATCATCGCCAATATTACTGATAGTAGGTACAAGGCCTGGAGGAGGTGTAAACTTCAGGTAATATCCTTGTTGACCTAGATAATCTATCTGATATTGACCATCTTCGTCTGTTTCAGTCTCTGAAACAAGAAGACCCGCCGTGTTATAAGCTTCCACCTTTACACCTGATACGGAAGGTTCTTCAGGGTCTTGCATACCATTAAAATTGACGTCATTCCAAGCTCTATTTCCGACCATGGCCATCGGATAGTATCCATGTCCCAGATCACATTTCATCTCTCCACTAGTTAGAGTAAATATTGATGTAGTACCAGGACCAAAGTCATTGGTGTTATCACTATCGAGATTTTCATCAAAACCAACATTTGCTACCGCCTCTACTAATCCTCTTGGCGGCATAACTACCTCTATATAGTAGGTTCCCGGAGCTGCACAGAATTTATAAAATCCATCTTCTGATTGTGTAGCAGGATTATTGCCAGTGTAGAGACTTTCAAAAATATAATAAGAGCCATCGGTCGTTTGTCTCCAAAGATTGACTAGAATACCATTTAATCCATTCTCATCAGAATCTTGGATATTATTGGTATTGATATCATACCATACTGTTTCACCTATTTTAACGCATTCGTACAGCCCTAGATCCCAATCAAGATCATCTTCTCCAGAACCAAGATTAGTATATGGTATAGTAAATAAACCATTGCTATCATCGACATCACTATCTAGTGCATCATTGATTCCTTGATTTGCGAATGTCACTTCATATTGAGATGGCACCTCAAATTGTACATAATAGTCTCCAGGATACACATCATCAAAAAGATAGTTACCTGCAGCATCGGTGGTATCCCTTGCTACAATATTTCCAAAAACATCTACTAAGGTAATTGGTATCAACTCTATACCAGGTTCTCCAAAATCTTGAATTCCATTGCCATTATCATCCAAGAATACCAAGTCTCCAATGCTTGCCAATATCAATACACCAGCATCAATAGTACTATCTCTAACACCAGCAAATAATTGACATTCTGTAAGACCATCAAGATCAACATTGGAGTCAACTTCTGGATCGAATCCTTGGAAAGGGAACGTAAATGCACAACCTGCAGGGAGATTATCGAGATCGAAATCTACTACGTAAAAACCTGGAAGTACATCTTCGAATACGTAGAAGCCATCGATGTCAGATAAAGTATCCATTACGGCATTGCCATCACAATCTCTAAGCGTCACTAATGCACCTTCAATACCAGGCTCATCATCGTCTTGAATTCCATCTCCATCAATATCTTTCCAAATGTAATCACCGATGACACTTACTACGGATGCTTTAGCGGGATCTGAGTCATCTTCATCATCATTACCTAAGGCTACATCTCCATAAACGGGGAAGTTTTCAGTAATCTCATCATCGTTTGGATCAAAGAAATTACTGATGGTATCATTAGGCGTAACGAAATTATCATTCAAGAAATTACGATCCGTATCGCTATCTGAATCCAGAATAATAGTACCATTAAGGTCAGTACTTTGGCTTATCTCAGCATAGTTCCACCAATCGCTGAAGTCAGGATCAGCATCTACAGTAATCACCAGATTGATGAATACTTTTGCACTATCTTCAGGAGCAATACCCGCTGGAATTACAACATCTGCGATTCCTGAACTCAGTGTCCAATCGGGATTGAGTGTTGGGTCATATTCAAAACCAGTATTGATGGTATCGCTTACTGTAATCGGTCCGCTAATAATATTACCTTGATTAAATACGGTAATCTCAAACTCTACAGTATCCATCAATTGATATGGTCCACAGAAATCTATGGTTTTGCGTAAAGCAAAATCTAATATATCAATGGTCTGAATATCGTGATCATCTTCATCTGTTGGATCTTGAGTCGCATCATCAATTTGATTTCCGATTTCATCATTGTTTTGATCAGGAGTACTATCGAAATCCACTGCCACAAAGAGTGGTTCTGTGGTAGCACCACTGATCTCTGTATAATTATCCCATGCAATGGCACTATCATCGATACAAGGCACTACACGGAATGTAATCTCTTTAACTGCAGATTGTCCCGGAGCTAGATCAGCAGTTGCTGTGCTTGTTGCTATATTACCACTTAGCGTCCATGCTGGATTAGCTGTCGGAATAAACTCTAATCCGCATGGGATATAGTCCGTAATCTCTATATTATCAGCAATCAAACTACCTTGGTTAAATACCGTAATTTGGAAAGTAACCAAATCACCGTATCTGAACGGTCCAGGATCATTAGTTCTTTTGATTTGTGCAAGATCAAAAATCTCTATACCCGCTGGATCATGATCGTCTTCATCTTCTCCAAATACTTCTCCACAACCGGCAATCTCATCATCCCAAGGAAAATCTAGATCATCTGCGGTATTATATGGGGGTAGACATACACTATTTTCATACGGTGTATCAGAAGCCGGATTACTATCAATATCAAAGATATCTCTACTTGGGTTGCCTAGAGCTGC
>JAHDGW010000263.1 GCA_020631635.1 Saprospiraceae bacterium | reverse complement strand
CTGAATTCTGCTGTGTATAAATAATCTATAGAAACACAATGCTAATTATGTGAACCTAGCTTTGGTTTTACGAAAAAAAAGATCAATTAACTTATTTAGTACTACTACCTACCACCTCTTGCTACTGCTTTTTGATAATATTTTGCTTGATCACTTTCGACATGGACTATATAAACCCCAGAACTTAGATTAGAAACATCAATTAAACTTGATTCTTCCGTTATTACCACCCTACCATCTAGATTAAATAATTTGACTGATAATAATTTCTCATTATTTGGAAGGTTTACAGATAAAGTATGATGAACAGGGTTAGGGAATAAATTTAGCTTTGCTACACTATGGTGGTCATATGTGAATGTAGATGTACCTATCTCACCATACCAGATGTCTGAAAACCCTTGGTTGGAAGCTATTTCAAGGTCATTGGAGTAACTATGACCTGCAACAAGAATTCTATCCTCATGCAAAGTCATTTGAGTAAGTCTATCCGAATCAGAACCCCCAAAAGATTTAGTATTTATGATGTTCCCATCTTTAGATATTTGCAAGATCCAAAAATCATTATTCCCATTATTTAAGGTAAGGTCGCCATCACTTGAAGAACTGTACCCGACTACGATGAAGTTACCATTTAGTAGTTCACCGACCTGAGTAGGATTATCTATTTCACTTCCGCCAAAAACCTTTTCCCAAACTAAATCTCCATCAGTATTTAGCTTCGTCATCAAAAACTTACCGTTATCAAGACTAGGATCTAACTGTAATACTCTTCCTATGATTATCAGATTTCCATCTGAAGTTTTTATGGCAGAATTTAAGATTTCTGATCCTTCAGAGCCATAGTTTTTATTCCAAAGTTGGTTTCCATTAAGATCAATTTTTAGAATCCAATAATCTAATTCACCATTATTATCACTTACGCTCATATCAGCTGATCGTGATGAACCCATAATGAAATAGCCATTTTCTGTTTCTAAAATAATAGAAGGCAAATCATTTTCACTTCCTCCATACACATTATTCCAAATTACATTTCCTTGCTGATCAATTTTGGTAATCAGGAAATCATCCAATGTAGATACCTTTTGAGTTCTAGATAAAATGACATAGTTTCCATCTTGATCCTGAACTACGTCTTTTGCATCATCCCATAGAGTATCGCCTAAAGTAAGTTCCCACACTAATTCACCAACATCACTAATTTTGACCACCCATACATCAGATGATCCTCTATTTAAAGCAATTTGATTATCATTTGATTCAGTTCCACCTATGATTAGATATCCACCTTCATCAGATTTAATAATATCGGCAGCTACATCTCTTCTCGAACCACCATAGTTTTTAATCCAGTCGATATCACCAAGTTCATTGGTTTGAATTAAAATAATATCGCTAAGACCTAAATTCTCAGATAACATTAGATCCTTTGAATTGGACCAACCTAGTAGTAATATCTTATCGTCGTCTGTTTGGAAAATACCAGATGATGATTCAAAAGAAGAACCACCAATTAGATTTGACCACTTAACTTCTAATTGACCTGATAAATGAAAACTTAGCAATAGTAGAAATGCAGAAATTAATGATTTCATAAGTCTAATTTTTAGAGACTTTCAAGATACCAAAGTCTATACGGAAACTGCGTTAACTTTTATCTCCCACAGAAGGATAAGATTAAAGACTTAATCTTTACTTATCTCGTAGTAAAGTGTTGAATTACATAATCTATTATCAATTTATGCAAAATATTTGACTTTCTGATAACAACAATCACCCACCACTCACAGCCTGCATCATCAAGGCGCAGGCCCAGGCACCATAGGTACCCATAGCATATCCTAATACGGCCATCAATACACCTACTGGAGCTAGACTAGGATTAAAGGCTGAAGCTACAATCGGTGCTGATGCTGCGCCTCCAATATTGGCCTGAGATCCGACAGCAACAAAGAAAAAAGGCGCTTTGATCAGCTTAGCAGTCGCTAACAAAATGATTATATGCACTAGCATCCATATAATACCAATAGAGAAAAGACCAAGGTTTTTAAACACTTCACCCAAGTCCATTTTCATACCTATCGTTGCTACTAGTACGTAAATAAATATACTACCCCATCTTGAAGCTCCCACACCCTCCAATTTTCTGAATGTAGTGAAAGAAAGCGCTAGTCCAATAGTCGTACAAATGACGACCAACCAAAAGAAACCAGACATCAAGGTACTCAAGCCGTATTCTAGTAGTACTCCATTGAAGGTAACTTCTCCATTTGCGTCAAATTCTTTAGAGTTTTCGTTGATGCCGTCAAAGAAAGGTGCTAATAGATCCGCACCAAAATGGGAGATTGCTACTCCTCCAAATGCTACGGCCAACATTACAAATAATTTAGTGGTAGTAGGCATCTCCTTGATAGATGCACGATAGTCTGAGATAGAGTCGATCAGGCCCTGTATAGCACTATTATCTGCTTTTAGTTTATCATCGAGCTTATGACTGATTTTAGCACCATATAATAAAAAACCCATCCAAATATTAGCAACGATGACATCGATGACGATCATGGTGCCAAAGAGGTTGTCTTTTACCTCAAATATCTCTTTCATCGCTGCCTGATTGGCACCACCACCTATCCAGCTACCCGCGATGGTAGATAGTCCTCTCCAGAGTTCGCCAGGTGTAGCGTCTACTACTCCAGGAGCTATCGCCGATACTGCAAATAGTGCTATCGGACCTCCCAGTATGATCCCTACCGTGGCTGCACCAAACATAATCAATGCCTTGGGACCAAGATTTACTATACCTTTAAAATCAATACCTAGGCATAACAGAATAAGACTAGCGGGTAATAAATATCTACTGGCTACAAAGTATAATTGGGAATGCCTCTGATACTCCGCATAGACTGATTTTTCAATCCCTGAATCTTCTAAAAATTTATTTATCCCTTCATAATTCAATCCATCAGGAATCGTAAGATTATACTGTGTAATCAGCTCCACCAGACTACCATCATACCAGTGCGGTGCTATCAGATGTAATGGCCAGTGAAATAAGGCAGGTAAAAAATAACAAAGCAATAAGGATGGGACGTAGGTATAAAACTTCTTCCAAAATGCCGTCTGAAGTGTCTCGGTATAAAAAATAAGTGCCAACAATACCAACAATACTCCCAAAACGATAGCATCATTGGTAAATAAAGGACCACCTGCGAAAGAAGCTAATGCATACATACGTACTCTATCATTTTATTCTCCTCCAATATATCAAAAAGACAACGGAATACGATCATATACGTTTGTACGGTATGAGATTGTTGCTTATTACCTGCTTATTTTTGGCACCCTACATACCGCTGACATCGCAAGAATCATGGACATTATCTAAAGATGAACACCAAATCAAAGTATGGACCCGACCATGTGAAGGATCAGCGATCAAAGAATTTAAGATGGAAGCGGTCATGGAAGAAAGTCAAGAAACTGTGATTGCCACCCTGATCGATATACCCAATATCACAGAATGGTATATGTATGTCTCGGAGGTAAACATTGATAGTATTATTGGCAATAATAGAGCAAAGTACCTGATCTTATTTGATCTACCCTGGCCCGTGAGAGATAGATTTGTAGATACTGATGCTCGTATAGAAATGCAAGATGGTATCGCAAAAGTAAGTATCACGGCCAGTAAAAATGGACGTAAGGAATACAAAGGGAATGTAAAAGTATCGGTTATGAGGGCTTCTTACGAAATCAAAGCCCTTAGCGAAAATCAAACACTGGTAACACATTATGGTCATATGGAACCTGCTGGGTTAATACCCGCATGGCTCGCTAACTCAGGAGTTTCTGATGGACCCTTAGAATCATTTTTAGCATTTCGAAAACGAATGCATCTTTATCGTGACACTAAAATTCCTGATTTTAAGTAGATCATCTTTAGTACTTTTGAGTTATGAAAATGATACTCGAGCGTATTAATGATAATATGCACTTTAAAGCGACTAATGAAGCTGGGCATACCCATGAGCTTAGTGGAGATGGATTAGCCGTTGGACCTATGGAATCTCTGCTCAGTGCTATAGCAGGCTGCAGTACGATTGACATTGTAATGGTACTCAAAAAAATGCGCCAAGAGCTCATCGATATCAAAGTAGAAGTAAAGGGCACAAGAAGAGAGGAAATACCTCGCCTCTTCACAAAAATCCATATGCACTATATCCTCATCGGTAATATAAAGGATAAAAAAGCTAAAGAAGCCATAGATCTAAGTGTAGAAAAATACTGCTCCGTGTCTAAAATGCTAGAAAAAACTGCTGAAATTACCACTAGCTATGAAATACGATTTGAAGAGTAACTCCCATCTCATTCAATAATTTAAATGTAAATCCATCATCATGAGTGCCATGTTATCCATCATAATACCTGCCTACAATGAGGAAAATACTATACAATCTATACTCGACAAGATATCAGAAGTAAAGCTCATTGCGGATATGACCAAGGAGTATATCATCGTAAATGATGCATCCTCAGACCGTACAAGTCAGGTAGTCAAAGCATATATGGATAGTCATCCTGATCTAAATATTCAATTTTATGAGCACGAAGTCAATAAAGGTAAAGGAGCAGCTCTGCATACC
>JAHDGW010000262.1 GCA_020631635.1 Saprospiraceae bacterium | reverse complement strand
TGCGTAGTTATTTTCAGGTAGTACCTCAGCAGTGTTGAGAGTATATCCATCCAGAGAATTGAATTGATCTTGAAAGAAAAGATCCTCATAACTTACGCTTCTCTGCATAACGCCTAATTGAGCTCCGATACCCAAAAAGCTTCTCTTTTTAGCATTGATCGTTTTATGATACGCTGCAGTAAGATTGATCGCTGTGGTATTGAAATCAAAACCATTTACTCGATCGCCAAAAAAGCTAAACCCAATCCCGATATAGTCCTCATTGGTCTTACTCCCCAGTCCAAGATCAAGTTTCAGATCACCAGAAAAATTTGTGGTCTTAAAAGGGTTTTCTAAAGCTGATCGCCATTGCTCTCGATACACGGTGCCAATTCTATAACTACCCGTATGTACTCCTGCCAGAGCAGGATTTATAGCCAAAGGAGTTGCGTAAAATTGGGAGAAATGTGCATCTTGACTATATCCGTACTGGGTACCTATTACAGACAATAGACTGGTACCCAATATCAGTAAAAGGTATCTTTTCATATAAAGCATCATCAAAATTACTTAAAAACTAGGTGGATTGGTACGATTGCTGTAATCTTATATGACAATTAACGAGCTATATTAAAGACATCACTTGGCTAAGAAACTTAAAAGAGAAGAAACCCCATACGGGATATGCCTTTTATCCTCGATTCCGGTAAGGAGTCAAGCCAATGATCGCTCCGAAATCATATCCCAAGTATTATTCGGAGAATGCGTATTCGTGTTGTCTAAAAGAGCTAAGAATTGGCTTTATATCAGATGCGCATGGGATGGATATGAGGGATGGATCGATGTCAAGCAAATTCAATACATTTCTGAAAAAGAATTTGATAAATACCAAACTAACTCTCACTTCGCTTTAGAGATCTGCCAGCCAGTATTGGACGAGCAGGGGCCTACACAAGTACTATTAGGTTCAAGTTTACCAGGCTTTGACGGCATGTCATTTGAAATGTTGAACAATAAATACGTCTACACGGGACAAGTCTACGGTGCAGCAAATGAAAAACGAATAGACTTTGTAGAGAAGATCGCCCGTAAATATCTGAAAACACCATACCTCTGGGGCGGACGTAGTCCTTTTGGGATCGATTGCTCAGGTTTGGTACAGGTAGTGTATAAAATACTCGGTATACCGCTTAATAGAGATGCTTCGCAGCAAATTAATCATGGACAGACGATTGATTTCATACATGAAGCCAAGCTTGGTGATCTGGCATTCTTTGATAATAAAGACGGAAAGATTATACACGTGGGTATAATACTCAATGACCAAAAGATCATCCATGCCTCTGGTGAAGTACGTATCGATGACATCGATCATCAAGGAATTTTCAATGGAGATCGACGGAGCTATTCACATCAATTACGATTGATCGGTGATTTGGTAAACTGATTTTTATTCACTTTTGAATTACTTCGTAGGTATATATCTTAACTTACTAATTTTTAATAGCTATTTTAATCGTATGAAAAACTATCTAACCGCGTTATTTCTCATTTGCAATGTGCTTGTTTTCGCTCAATCTGATTTGACACCTAAAGTACAATCTGCGCAAGAACGCAATGATCAAAGCCTTAAGAATACCATCGTTGAACGTTCGATCTTAAGAAATATGGAGTCAGAAAATATAGGACCAACCATCATGAGTGGCCGTATTACTGATTTGGCTGTAAACCCTAATGATCCCACTCATTTTTATGTAGCCTACGCTTCAGGAGGATTGTGGGTGACTCATAATAATGGTACTACATTCTCACCTATTTTTGATCACGAATCGGTTATGACTATAGGTGCTATCGCGGTCAATTGGGATAAAGATATAATCTGGGTAGGCACAGGAGAAGTTAATTCTAGTAGATCTTCTTATGCTGGAAATGGAGTATATAAAAGTAATGATCAAGGCGAATCATGGGATTACCTTGGTTTACCTGAAAGTCATCATATAGGCCGTATCATATTACATCCTACGAATGAAAATACAGCTTGGGTAGCGGTTTTAGGTCATCTATATTCTGACAATGAAGAGAGAGGTGTCTATATGACAACTGATCAAGGAAGTACTTGGACTCAGACTCTCTATATAGACAATAAAACAGGTGTTGTAGATATGGTCATGGACCCACAAAACAATAATCATCTATATGCCGCTGCTTGGCAACGCGAGCGCCGAGCATGGAATTTTGAAGAAGCAGGTGCGGGCTCAGGAATACACGAGTCTACTGATGGAGGGGTAACGTGGACTATGGTCTCTGGGGGTACTTCTGGTTTTCCTCAAAATGAAGGTGTAGGTCGTATAGGTTTGGCCATGTACAATGATGGTGAAAAAACTAAGCTCTATGCTTTTCTAGATAACTATAATCGGCGTCCGAAAGAGGAAGATAATAAGGAAGAAAAGGGACACCGTAAAGATGATTTCAAATCTATGACTACCGAAAAGTTTGCCTCCTTATCTGATGATCAATTAGATCAGTTTTTGAGAGATACGCGTTTCCCAAAAAAGTATACAGCCGCCACGGTCAAAGCAGATGTTGCGGAAGGGAAGATCAAACCAATAGCGCTAGCAGAATATTTAGAAGATGCTAACAGTCTCTTATTCGATACTCCTGTGGTGGGGGCAGAAGTCTACGTAAGTGAAGATTTTGGAGCGACATGGAGTAAGACTCATGACGGTTATTTTGATGGATTGATTTATTCGTACGGGTACTATTTCGGACAGATTAGAGTCGCCCCCTATGATCAAAATATAGTCTATATCATGGGTGTACCCATATTGAAATCCGAGGATGGTGGGAAGTCGTTTAAGAGTATCAATGGTGAAAATGTACATGTAGATCATCATGCCCTTTGGATAAATGAAAAGAGAGAAGGTCATCTCATCAATGGGAATGATGGCGGAATCAATATTAGCTATGATGATGGTGAAAATTGGATTAAATGTAATAGTCCCTCTGTTGGACAATTTTACTATATCAATGCAGATATGGCAGAACCATATAATGTATACGGTGGTCTACAGGATAACGGTGTATGGGTAGGTTCTCACCAGTATAGAGACGGTGTACGTTGGCATCAAAAAGGTAAATACCCATATCAAGAAATTATGGGTGGTGACGGTATGCAAATCCAAATCGATAATAGAGATAATAATACCGTCTATACAGGATATCAATTTGGTAACTACTTTAGAATGAATAGAAATGGATCAGATAGGACATATATAACCCCTAAACATGAGCTTGGCGAACGCCCATATCGATGGAACTGGCAATCTCCAATTTTGATATCTCCGCATAATCAAGACATTATCTATTTGGGATGTAATCAACTCATGCGTAGTTTCGATCAAGGCAATAATTTTCAAGCGATCTCGGAGGATCTCACCAATGGAGGGAAAAAGGGTGATGTGCCGTATGGTACCTTGACCTCCATCGATGAATCTGTTTTTACATTTGGATTAATTTATACAGGCAGTGACGATGGTTTAGTCTATCGAACAAGGGATGCAGGTAATACTTGGGAAAAAATATCTGATGAACTCCCGCAGCAGATGTGGGTAAGTAGAGTACAGGCTTCTAAGCACAAAGAGGGTAGAGTATACGCCTCTTTGAATGGATATCGTTGGGATGATTTCAATGCATACGTTTATCGTAGTGATGACTATGGCGATACGTGGACAGACATAAGTATGGCTTTGCCTAATGAACCCATCAACGTGATCAAAGAAGATCCCAACAATGAAAACATCATCTATGTAGGATCTGATCATGGTACTTATGTTAGTTTCGATCGAGGAGCCAATTATATGTCTATTTCAGATGATATACCCAATGTAGCGGTACATGATTTAGTGGTGCATCCCCGTGAGCCTCACCTACTTGTGGGTACACATGGACGTAGTATTTATAAGCTCAATGTGGATCATCTACGCAGCATTGCAGCGATGCCTGACACAGAATTAGTTCTTTTTGAAGATGTGAAGCTCAAGTATAGAGCCAATGCTGGGAAAATCAGAAATATCTATTCTGAGCCAGTCGAATTTAGCGCGGTAGTTGATTATTACTCTTCCACGAGTCAATCTGCAAAGCTGATGATTCAGAGCCCGAAAGGGAAGATATTTAAAGAGTTGGATGTAGATTTAGATCAAGGAATCGGAGCATTAACCATTAACATGGATGTTGAATCATCAAAAGTGAAAGATATCCTCAAATATGTCAATAAGGATAAAGAAAAAGACGAGAAATTATCTATACAATTAGCTGATGATGGTAAATATTATTTACCAGTCGGAAGCTATGATGTTGTATTGAAGGCAAGTGGAAAAAAAGCTGCTAAAAAATTTACTATTGAAGACTAGAACCAAGAGAATAACAGTCACATTGGCATTGCTAATTGTAGTAGCTGGTATTGTGCTTTATCAGATCTATGCAGCTCCAATGCTGAAGGTACTCAATGGATATGCAGCCAAGAAGGCATGTACCTGTTATTATGTTCAGGGTAAATCTATCGAGCAAATCAAGGCTATGGATCTGTCCTTTGAGCCAATCGATATGGCAAGTCTTGCTGTAAATGAGATTGAAAAGTCTATGCAATCATCTGTGTATGGCTTAGCCAAAAGG
>JAHDGW010000261.1 GCA_020631635.1 Saprospiraceae bacterium | reverse complement strand
CTGAGTAGCCCGTATTTACCTCTTCCCCTAGTCTTCTGATCAATGTACTTTCATCAGGATTCTGGATCACATCTATTGCCCATTGGCAAGCGGCTGATTCTTTCTTAGCTCGCATGGTAAAGTATTCTTCATCACCTTCGTTTTCAGAAATATATTGGTCATAAAGAAACTTGGCTTCTTCGTATTGTCCCTGCTTCTGTTTGACATCAGCAAGCCAATATGAGGCTAATGGAAAATCACCGTTTTCATCAGATTCGTTTACTGTGGCGTAATACTCCTCTGCCAATGCATAGGCATTGAAGAGTCGAGCTGCCTCTGCCGCTTGATATCTTAGATCAATACGATCTTCATCAAACTCAAGTGCATCATTATAATATACCAAAGCGCTATAGTAATCTTTGGTTAAAAAAGAATTTTCGGCTGCGGCCACGAATGCTTTCATGGTCTGCGCAGAAGCTGTACCTGTCGATAGAAGGGCTATAAGTATAGCGATATATGTTATTCTTAGGCTTTTCATAGTATTCATTGATCTTAAGCGGTTAGAATATTGGACAAGCCTTGAAAAGTTTCAAGGGTTTGACATTAGTAATGATGTATCGAAAATGAAATTCTGGACCCCCGAGCCCATTGTGGTCATCGTTGAAAGTAGACATATCTATATCATAGCTCGCCCCTACATATACTCGTTTATATTGTAGTGCAACCGTAGGTATCAAATATTTAGACGTTCGATAATTTACTCCAACGTGTAGTTGGGTTTCTTTTCCTCTTTTCTGATTGAGATAAAACTTCAATAATCCTCCAAAGAGTAATTCATCATATACGAGTTGTCTCTGAGAAAGTACATGGAGCTGTATATCTAAGGGGTCTATGATTTTGAGACTACCTACTGCATTGATATTGAAGCGCATAGGTAATTTTGCATCGTCTGTATCATAGTAAGCTACGTTGGGCTCAATGATATGATAAATTCCTAAGCCTACGTCAAGTTTGGTTCGTTCTGACTCTTGATATCTATAATTAAACCCTAGGGCGGTCTCCATAAACCCAACTCGATCGGCATTGAAGTTTTCCATAGATGGTAACTGACGATTGATGTCACTACCCGTCCATTGTACATCCCAAGTGAGTGTTCCCGGGTCAAAACCACGAGAACTATAACCGATAAGACCTCCAAGTGTAATTATATTTTTGGTATTTAGTATCCGGCTATAACTTACGGCTCCGTTGATATTATTAAGAGCAAGACGGCTATCGCCTTGGCGGTCATAATTATAGTTAAATCCTAGACCCCAAAAATACTTGTCATTTCTTTTAGGGTAGATTTTAAAATCGTACTGACCTGTAAAGGTAAACCAAGGCACTGGTACTGAACCCGCTTGATCTCTTACACTCAGCGTCACTCGCTTATCTCCGTTAAATATTCCAGTATTCGCAGGATTATAGTTCATTGGAGAATTATAAAACTGTGAGTAGTGCAGATCTTGAGAATTTATTTTAGAAAAACTCAAAATAATTACAAGCACCACCAGAAAAATTTGATTTCCAGTTTGATTCAACACAGGTTGATTTTTAATATTAAAAAAATCTATAAACTATAAATCATTGACTTTCATAATGCTGAATATCAATCACTTAGAGTTTACTTTTCTCAAATCTATAGGTGCAAAAACTGTACTAAAAAAGCTCATGAGAACATTCAGTGCTGTTGTATCTTTAGATATGGATCAACAAAAAATAGTAGTGCTTACTGGTGCAGGCATGAGTGCCGAGAGCGGTATCAAAACCTTCAGAGATGCGGATGGACTCTGGGAGGGTCATGATGTGATGGAAGTTGCAAGCCCTGAAGGTTGGGCCAAAAATAAAGAGCTTGTATTAGAATTTTATAATCAACGTCGGAGACAACTCAACACCGTAAAGCCTAATGCAGGTCATACCATCATTGCCAAATTGGAAGAACATCATGATGTCATAGTCATCACACAAAATGTAGATGATCTTCACGAACGAGCAGGCAGTAGTAACATAATCCATCTGCACGGTGAATTGAGAAGTATACGTAGCGTCAACAATCCAAGGATGAGACAATATCATGATGATGATATCCACTTAGGCGATCTTGCTCCTGATGGCAGCCAATGGCGACCTGATATTGTATGGTTTGGTGAAGCGGTGCCGGAGCTTGAGCGATCTATACCTCATGTGATGGAAGCAGAAATTATCATTATTATTGGGACCTCCCTTCAGGTGTATCCAGCGGCTGGTTTGATTCAATATGCTTATAAGGCTAAGAAAGTTTATTACATTGACCCAAAACCAAAATCAAATTATGAATTGGATCGTACGGCTAATTTGAAGGTTATAGAGGCGGGGGCTGTGGAAGGTATGGAAGTGGTTTATAATGAGTTGGTCATATCGCATGATCAGAATTAAACCATAGAGGCATTTAGAGCATAGAGGTTTCTAGTACAGCTTTTTATAACCACAGAGAACACCAAGAACATAGAGTAGTTCTTGATAGCGGCATGATGGCATAGTGGTTTTCTTTAACTTCCCTTTTTTAGATTCATAATTAGTTATGACAAGTTAGACTGGCCTTATACTCTTTAGTAATTGAGGAAATCATTTTCGTTAAAAATACCATACTGTTTGAATCCGCCATTGGTGGATGAGTTTATGGGATTTAGAAAATTCTTTTCTCAAATGCGTTGAGAAGAGCATACAGCCTTGATCTTTTCGTTCTTTTGCATCAAGGCAAAAGGACAAACTAATTATGCGAAAATTACAATTAAATCATTTTCTTAATCCAACTCTCTCCCAACTGTACCGTCCAATGTTTAATAAACTTCTCTTTGGTATCGACTAGGTTATCGAAAAAGAAGGTATCTTCTTTGATATCGCCTGTCGAAAACTTCTCTTTCAACTCTACTCTATTGACACTTTGTACCTCTTCTTGATCATCGAGGTAACAGAAATGCATGCGATCAAAAAAATCAATATTGAGTTTGGCGCCAAGCTGCTTAATGAAATGAACAGAACTGTCTATGGAGCATCCGCTAGTACCATGAGATGCTGACTCATCTACAAATAAAGCCAAGAACCTACGATGAAAAATATTGCCATAAGTAAAAAGTTCTTTACTATGGCTACTCCATTGATCTAAAAATGGGAATAATAATTCTCTTGCATCATCTAACTCATCATAAGACAAGAAGCGATCAGCTTGATAAACCCATACTCGTGAAGATGGTGCTAGTGCAATAAGGTCGAGTACCATAATTATAAAGATTGAACGATTAGTTCACTAATATCGTAAACCATCACTTCGTCTTGTTTTTCATTGGCTTTGAGCCCATCACCAAGCATAGTGATACAGAATGGACAGTTGGCTGCAACGATCTCGGCACCCGTGTCCAATGCCTCTTCTACCCGCTCGATATTGATACGCTTATCGCCTGGTTCATCTTCTTTAAACATCTGAGCACCACCAGCACCGCAGCATAATCCTTTAGTTCGGCAGCGCTTCATCTCTTGAAGTTCGATATCTAGCATCTTGAGGAGCTCTCTTGGCGCCTCGTACTGTCCATTGACTCTACCCAGATAGCAACTATCGTGGTAAGTGATCTTTTTGCCTTTGAATGTACCTCCAGACACTTTTAACCTACCCGATGAAAAGAGATCATTGATAAATGCTGTATGATGCACAACATCATAATTACCGCCGAGTGCAGGGTATTCGTTTTTTATAGTATTGAAACAATGTGGACAAGCTGTAACGATCTTTTTGACCGAATACATATTGAGCACTTCGATATTTTGAAGTGCTGTCATTTGAAATACAAACTCATTCCCTGCCCGACGTGCTGGATCACCAGTACAGCTCTCTTCGTTACCAAGAATGGCAAACTCTACACCAGCATGAGTCAATATCTCGACAAAGGCCTTAGTCACTTTCTGTGCTCTGGCATCAAAACTCCCTGCACATCCTACCCAAAATAACACTTCGGGTTCTTTTCCTTCTGCTTGATAATCAGCTGCGGTTTTTACTTGTATTTCACTCATAGTCTATGCTTCCGTTTCATTAAGTGATTTAGTCCAATCTGCTCGCTCAGTTGGCATCTGCCATACGGCTCCTGTGTTTTCGATACTGGTAAACATCGGTACCCAATCGCTCGGCCCGGCAGATTCTGTCAATATCTCGTAGCGTCTAAGCTTAAGAATAGGCTCTAGTGGATTGATGGTCACAGGACAGGCCTCTACACAAGCATTACAGGTTGTACATGCATGCAGCTCTTCTCGTGATATGTAATCAAACAATGACTTGCCATCATCATAATTATCTGCGGTAAGCGGCTGTGTAGTATCAGCACCTTCTTTGTAAAATTCTGCACTACCACTGTCGATATTATTACCAATCTCTGTTGCTCTATCTCGTATATCCATCAAGATCTTACGTGGTGATAATTTCTTACCAGTAATATTGGCTGGACACTCTGCGGTACATCGACCACACTCCGTACAAGAGTACGAATCCATGATGTTTTTCCAGCTCAGACCAAATACATCCTTAGCACCAAACTCTGGGATATCATCTGACATCTCTGGCATCTGGTCTTCAGGAATGAGTCCCATCATAGACTTTACCTCCGTCA